>JAFOFS010000259.1 GCA_017387165.1 Clostridia bacterium | reverse complement strand
GGGTGTCTGCCTGCCGTATGATCAAGGAGGACTTTAAGGTCACCAAGGAGCACGGTCAGTTCTTCGAAAAGGACGGACGGCTGTATATGGGTACGCTGCATCCGGCGGCGGTACTGCGTGACCCGCGCAAGAAAGAGGAATGGTTCGTCGATTTCGTCAAGCTGCGTGACAAGATCGCCGCGGTGTGCGATCACACCGCGCTGCTCGATCCGGCGTCGCTTTAATCCAGCGGCACGATGGCGCGGTACACCGCGAGATGACGGGCGCTGACCTTGCGGTCGAGGTGCAGACAGCCGAAAAACCACCGCTTGTAGGTCACCGCTTCTTCCAGAACGTTAAAGTACACGCCGAGCCCCGTTTCGTGCTTGCGGCGCGTGCGCGTGTACGCGCCGGCCTTGGCGGAGGGGGTGTGGGTGACGATGAAATCCACCCGGTTGTCCACCGCCTCCAGCGCCTCGCGACCGCGGCGGAGCTCCTCCTCGGACGGCATACAGCAGTCGTAGTAGCTGCCGGTGTCGGCGCGGAGAGATTTTTCAAACGGCTCCTCGCCGCCGCCGAACGCAAAGATGGTGCGTCCCTCGACGGTGTACACCTCGCCGCGGCACAGGCGGTAGACGTTGGGAGCAATCTGCCAGGCAGGCGCGCCGCCGAACTCAACCAACGGGTAGTTGGCGAGCAGATCGTAGTTTTCGTGGACACCGTCCACAAACAGCACGGTGTATTTTTTGCGGGACAGCGCACGGAGCGCTGCCGCGTCCCGCTTATCGCCGTACCAGATAAAGCCGAAATCCCCGCAAACGAGCAGCGTATCACCTTTTTTGAGGGGCGCTCCCTTGAGATGGGACAGGTCGCCGTGCATATCGCCGGTCACGTAAACCATAAAAACCTCCGAAATTGGAAATTCACATTGAATTTTTTGCGTGTGAATGTTATACTAATACTATTATAACGGAAAGGACGGCGTTTGTCTATGAAAAAAGTTCGCTTTTTTGCGGCGCTCGGCGCGTTTTTGCTGACGGCGGTCTGCCTGACGGCGCCGTTTACCGCCTCGGCGCAGGAGGGCTATCCTCTGGAGGAGGGGCTGACCCTTGCCGCCCCGTCTGCCATCGTGGTGTACGTTGACCCTTCGGTGTCCGGCAAGGAGGCGCTGGAGAAAAACATCGACTCGGTGCTGTTTGCGCAGGAGGCGGACGTCGCCTTCCGCCCCGGTCCGCTCAACCGTTTGGCGCTTGGTCTGGCGGCGATGAAGATCATCGAACGCAAGCAGATCGATATGGATACCGCCACGGGCGAATACACCTACGCGCTGTTTGATCTGTACGTCGCCGGAACCGGCCTGACGGTGGCCAATATGGATTTCGGTGAGGAATGGACCATCCGCGACCTGCTGCGGCTGTCGATGGTGGACACGGCGGCGGATGCCGCCACCGTGCTGGCACATATGCTCGGCGGCAGCGTGCAGCTGTTTATTGATGAGATGAATACGGTCGCCGCGGAGCTGGGCTGCACCAACACCCACTTCGTCAACGTCAACGGCGCGGACGAGAGCGAACAGTACACCTGCGCCCGTGACGTATATAAGATGCTGCGCCGCTGCCTGGATTATCCCGATCTGGCGGATATGATGGCGGTGTCGGAGGTGACGGTGGAGCCGGTCAGCGGCGGTTACGACCGCTCTTGGGCAAGCACCAACAAGCTGCTGCGACAGGAGTATTACTACGAGCCGGCGGTTCTGGGCAAAACCGGCGCGGCGGACGGCTGCTACTCGCTGGCGTCGGTGGCAGAGGCGGACGGCTATCGCTACATTACGGTGGTGGCGGCTGCCGAGGAACGCGACGCGCAATATCCCGATACCATCGCGCTGTTCCGCTGGGCGTTCAATCAATTCACCTACAAATCGCTGCTGGCGGACGGTCAGCCGGTGACGCGTGTGCCGATCAAAAACGCGTGGCAGACCGACACGGTCAACCTGGTGGCGGAGCGACCGGTCTCCTGCCTGGTGGTGGAGGATCTGGACGAACACACCGTCACCCGCAAGGTGACCCTGTACGATGACCTGCTGGATGAGGACGGCGCGCTGCAGGCGCCGGTCAGCAAGGGCGCGGCTGTCGGCAAGGTGGAGCTGTTTATCCGCACCGATCAGAAGATCGGAGAGGTGGAGCTGATCGTCGCGGAGTCGGTCAAGCGCAGCGAAGTGATGTATATCGGCAGCAGCCTCGGCGCGTTTTTCGCCTCTCCGTGGTTTTGGGCGGTGGCGATCCTGCTGTTGCTGCTCATCGGCGGTTACCTGATCCTGCTGTATCGCTACAACAATTCTACGAAACGTAGAAAAAGCAAAAAGAAATACAAATCGTTAAAGTAACAAGAAACTCTTTTGTCGCTTTTGTCGAAAATTCAGATAATCTTTCGTGCAAATCACGCTTGACAAAGTGATGATTTCGCGGTATGATAAAGGTACGTATTATTATCCCTTTCGGGAATGAAAATGCCAAAATTTTAAGGAGCGTGTTTTTTATGAAGAAGATCGTTGCTGTTATGTTGGCTGTTCTGCTGATTTCCGCCCTGTGCGTGCCGGCTTTCGCCGCCTCGGACATCAATGCAGACGAGCAGCGCGTGCTGGATGCGGTCGCGGAAGTCGTTACCAGCGAAGAGGGCGCCAAGATGTCTCTGAAAGATGCGGACATCAACCAGGCGAAAAACTTCCTGATGCGTGACGAGATCGACCTCAACAAGGCGGATGCCGATGAGATCATCGCGAACATCGAGAAGTGCTTTGACATCGTTACGAAGGCTGAGCTGAAGAGCGAGAAGCTGACCGATATGTCCGAGGCGGATCGTCAGGCTCTGCTGGCTGCCGCTAACGAAGCCGGTGCTCCGGTCAACGTCACCGTTTCGTACGATGCGGCTGCCAACAAGGTGGAGTTCACCTATGCCGGCGCTGTCATCGCTACCGTGGATCCGGTCATCAAGTTTACCGGCGCGGAGTACACCATGCTGTTTGCCATC
>JAFOFS010000258.1 GCA_017387165.1 Clostridia bacterium | reverse complement strand
TTGACATCATCAGCGGTTTGTTCTCGATTTCTATCCTTCGTTGGATTCTGCAGTTCTATACCGTTTTTGTGGTATATGAAGGTGCTCGCGATTTGATGCAAGTTGAAGAAAGGAAACTGACACATTAAAAACTCGGCTTTGGTATGTTCGTGCATTTCGGCCTGTATTCGGTTCTCGGAAAGGGCGAGTGGGCGAAACATCTGCTGAAGATTCCGTACGAGGAATACGACAAACTCATTCCGCAGTTTAATCCCGATCCCGATTGGGCGAAGCAGCTGGTCGCTACCGCCAAGAAAGCGGGCGCGAAGTATATCACGCTGACCACCCGTCACCACGACGGTTTCTCGCTGTACGATACCTGCGAACTCAACAACTACGACACGGTCGCCGGTTGCGGCCGTGACCTGGTGCGTGAGTTTGTGGATGCGTGCAACGCCGAGGGGATTATCCCGTTTTTCTACCACACGCTGCTGGATTGGCACGAGCCGCTGTATACGAGCGACTTTAAGGCCTATCTGAAATACCTGCGCCGCAGCATTGAGATCCTTTGCACCAACTACGGCAAGATCGGTGGCTTGTGGTTTGACGGTATGTGGGACAAATGGGACGAGGATTGGGAAGAAGACCTGCTCTACGGTACCATTCGCAAGTACCAGCCGGATGCGATGATCATCAACAACACCGGCCTTGACCGTGAGGGTGCTCTCGGCCACATTGAGCTGGACAGCGTCACCTTTGAACGCGGCAAGCCTTCCCTGATCAATATGGAAAGCTCGCCGAAATACATCGCCAGCGAGATGTGCCAGATCTTCAACGATCACTGGGGCTATGCGGCGGAGGATCTCAACTACAAGTCGCCTGCCGATATGATCCGCGATCTCGCCACCTGCCGCCGCTACGGCTCCAACCTGCTGATGAACGTCGGCCCGATGGGGAACGGCTTGCTTCGCCCGATCGATGCGGCGACCTTCGGCATTATGGGCGAGTGGGTTGCGTATTTCAAGGAAGCGGTCTACCTGCCGCGTCCCTCCGGCATCGAGATCGAGAACAAGGATACCGACTTCATTTTGTCTGACGGTGTCAACTATTATCTGTTCTGCGATCGTCTGCCGATGGTGGCGGATCCGAACGTGTCCAAGCGCACCGCTGCCGACTACAAGGATGTCTTTGCGTTTGACAAGGAGATCGAGTCGGTGCGTTGGCTGGATAACGATGAGGAACTGGTATTCGAGCAGAAGGACGGCAAGACCACCATCACCACCACGCCGTACATCTGGGGCAGAAGCCTGGTTGTCCGCGTGGCAAAGATTACAGTAAAATAAAGGAAAAAAGACGGCCGTATCCGCGACCGTCTTTTTCCGCTATTATGAGGAGGTAACGATGAACATGAAAAAACTGTTGGCGCTGTCGCTTACGATTGTGCTGTTGATCGGTTTGCTTTGCGGCTGTGCGGATTCTCAAGCGGACGCCGAGCCCGAGAAAGAGCCTGCCGTGGACTTTATCGTGGATGTAGAATCGGGGAGAGACCCCGTCATTCTGCAGTTTACCGATACGCAGATCATCGACGCCGCGCAGATGCGTACCTTGGATCGCCTGGGGAATAAAGCGGCTGCCTACTGGGCAACCGATAAGATGGAAGATCGTTGCTTCAAATACCTGCGTGAAACGGTTGCGGCGGTCAAGCCCGATCTGATCCTGATGACCGGTGACAACGTCTATGGCGAATTTGACGATAAGGGAACAAGCTGGCAGGCGCTCATCGATGTGATGGAGAGTTTTGGCGTTCCGTGGGCGCCGGTATTCGGTAATCACGATCCCGAAAGCAAAAAGGGTGCCGATTGGCAGTGTGAGCAACTGGAAAAGGCGGGACATTGCCTGTTTAAGCAGCGTAAACTGACCGGTAACGGCAACTATACCGTTGGCATTCGCCAAAACGATAAGATCACCCGCGTGTTCTTTATGATCGATACCGGCTCGACGTCGGCAAGTGCCCAGACATTGGCAAACGGTCATACCCTCAACGCATCGATGGTGCATCAGCTGCAGGTCGATTGGTTCAA
>JAFOFS010000257.1 GCA_017387165.1 Clostridia bacterium | reverse complement strand
GTTCTCTGTGTTTGAGGCAGGAGACGGAATGATGCGGTTGACCGTGTCGCAAACGGTTGCGCAATTGGCAGGTGCGTATACGGCGCTGATCGCAAAGGGGGTGCCACTCAAGCGTTTTCCATCGGTGATGCTATGGGGAGCGCCGGGTGTCGGTAAATCACAAGGGGTGCGACAGGTGGCGCAAAAAATCGAAAAAGCAACGGGGAAAAAAGCGGTGGTAACCGACGTGCGGCTGCTATTATTTAATCCCGTCGATCTGCGGGGTATTCCCACCGCGAATGCCGACCGTACGCTGGCGGTATGGCTGAAGCCGCAGATTTTTCAGATGGATCCCTCGGACGAGGTGGTCAATTTGTTGTTTCTGGATGAAATTTCGGCGGCGCCGCCCTCCGTGCAGGCATCGGCGTATCAGATCACATTAGACCGCACGGTGGGAGAACATCGCTTACCTGAAAATGGTCTGATCATTGCGGCGGGAAACCGTGTGACCGATCGTTCGGTCGCTTATACGATGCCGAAGGCGTTGGCTAACCGTCTATGCCACATTGAGGTGATCGGGGAGGCGGAGAGCTGGCAGCGCTGGGCGGAAGGTGCGGGTATCCATCCGACGGTGCGGAGCTTTTTACTGCGGTATCCCGATCGCTTGATGCGTTTTGAGTCCGACAGTGACGGTTTGGCGTTTGCGACACCGCGCTCGTGGGAAATGGTCAGCAATATCTTAAACGATGTTTCGTCTGACGTAAAGGCCGTATTCCCGCTGATTGTCGGGTGTGTCGGAGAGGTGACGGCGTATGAATTGTTGGAGTGGAACCGTGCGTTTGACCGACTGCCGTCGATGAACGAGATCTTTGCCGGTTGCACGCATCAAATGCCGTCGCGCCCCGAAGCCATATATGCTTTGGTGACGCAGATCTGTGATTATGCCAAACAGGGGATATCCTTGGCAGAGGCGGATAATGCTTTGCGTTATCTGGAAAATCTTCCCCGAGAATTCCGTGAGCGGGCTTATGAGGAACTGTTAAAGATTGCGCCGATCCGCCGCAGCCTGATTCGCAATGATATGTATAATTTGTGGTTTGAACGCTCGGGACGAGATTGGGATGATTACGGCTTATGACAAGACAACGAATCAACCGCCTGGCGGCCAAGATCGAGGCCTCGCGCGGGCGCATCTTGCGGCGGTCGCCTGCCTTTGGCATGCTGCTGATGTATTTTCGCTTCGTAGCCGCGCCCACCGTTTCAAAGGCGACGGTCGATTATCTCACGGTATATCTGTCTCCCGATTATTTGGATAAGCTCACCTCCCGCGAGGTGGATTATTTGCTTTGTCATTTGTTGCTGCACGTTCTGCGCGGCGATCCCTCCCGTGACGAAGCGTGGTGGGGGGATGATTATCATCTTGCCTGTGATATGCAGATGTTGCCGCTATTGGATACACTCGGTTACCGCGAGGAATCGTATCCGCATCTTGGGAAAAAGCAGAGGGCTCCGCTGGGAAATGAAGAAATCAATATCATCGGAAAATCGACGGAGGAAATACTCGGCTGCTTCGTTTTCAGTTTATACGATCTGTCGGATCGTGTGCGTGCAACGTATCTGCCCGATTGCGATGCGGCGTGGAACGGTGGCCGGGTCGAGTCTGAGGGACAGACGGTTCTGATCGACGTTCCCGATCTGCTGCGAAAAAGCGGGTGGGAGGGATCCGGCGGCGCGGGGAAATGGGGTGCCCGCTTGGCGGCGGCATCCGCGGCCGCACAAATGCAGGGATTATCGGGGGAAGAAGGGGAGAGCAACGCCGCCTTGCTGGAATTACTGGAGATCAACCGAAATCGGCAATCGAAGCTGAACTGGCGGCGTATTTTGCAGGAATTTATGCAGGAAACGGTCAATGATTATTCCTTTGCACCGCCGGATCGTCGCTTTTCCGAAACGCCGTTTTTCCTGCCTGATCTGAATGACAAAGAGCTGGAGGTCAAGGACCTTTATTTTATGGTGGATGCCTCCGGCTCGGTAGATAGGGAACAGCTCTCGGTCGTTTATGCCGAACTTCTGTCTGCCATGAACCAGATGAACGGTCGATTGCGTGGTTGGATCAGTTTTTTTGACGTGGAGGTAACCGAACCGATCTCGATTGCCTCGGTTAAGGATATAGAAGAGATCTTACCGCGCGGAGGAGGCGGGACGTCTTTTGCGGCGGTTTTTCGGTTTATTCGCGAACTGGCCGATCCGCCCTCTTGCGTTATTCTCTTTACGGACGGATACGACGATTTCCCGTCCGAACGGTCGGCGGGGGGCGTACCGACGATGTGGATATTGGATAACGACGAGGTGGAGCCGCCGTGGGGGAAGGTTGTGCGCCTGACCGGCACATAAAAATAGCCGCCGCGAGGACGCTTCCTCGCAGCGGCTATATTTTTTATTTTTTCTTTTCGGCGGGTTGGAC
>JAFOFS010000256.1 GCA_017387165.1 Clostridia bacterium | reverse complement strand
CGAGGGAGGTGTCACCGCAGGTGACGGAGGGAGAGAAAATCCACAAAGACCCGCGGCAATCGCTCACCGCATAAGAAGGGAGATGACCTCCGCACGGGTACGGGGATCGGAGCGCATCAGACCGCGCAGCGCGGAGGTCTGGGTCTTGGCGCCGGCCGCACGGGCACCGCGCATGGTCATACACAGATGCTCCGCCTCCACCACCACGGCAACGCCGCGGGGGGACAGCTCGGTATACAAAAAATCCGCGATCTGGTCGGTCAGCCGCTCCTGCAGCTGCGGACGGCGCGCAAAGGAATTGACGATACGCGCCAGCTTGGACAGACCGATCACCGCTCCGTCACCGGGAATGTACGCCACGTGCGCCACGCCGACGAACGGCAGCAGATGATGCTCGCACACCGAGTACAGCGGAATATCCCGCACGGTGACCATATCGTCCGAATGCTCGTTGAACAGCTTGAGATGCTTGTGCGGATCTTCTTCCAGACCGGCAAAGATCTCCTCGCACATCGCGGCGATGCGCTTGGGGGTTTCAACCAAGCCCTCGCGGTCGGGATCTTCGCCGATGGCCGCCAGCAATTCACGGACGGCAGCTTCAATACGGGGTTTATCCATAGTCTTAATCCTCTGATTTTTTCGGTTTGTAATCCGGATCGTTAAGGGTGGCGGTCACTTCAATCTCACGGAGATCGGCATCCCCCTCCACCGCGACCGCTTCGGGGAGAAGCAGCTTATCGGTCAGTTCCCAATACTCGTCCTCGTTTTGCTTCAGCTTGTTGAAATCCACCGTCAGCGTAAACGCCTGCTGCACCGATTCGCCGCCAAGCGCCGCCGCCGGACCGACCACCGTCACCTCGGACACCGAGAGGGAGAAATCCTCCGCGGTGTATTTGGCAGGGTGGTTTTTCAGCGCCAGCTGTACGGGGAAGGTCTGCTTTTTCAGCACCGGAACACCCACCGTCACCGCGTGCGTCTTGATCTTATCAAAGCTGCAGCCGGAGATATCCACCTCGGCGCCCTTGTCGTCGTACGCCTTGATGGGAGAGTTGGAAAAGCTTTCGGTTTCGGACAGCGTGTTGGCTTCTTCCACCACCGCCACCAACCGCTTCACCTTATAAACGGTGGTCTGCGGACCGGTCAGGGTCAGCTGGGTCAGCTGGGTGGCTCCGTCGCTGCAAGACGGCGTGCCGAACACGGAATTCTCCGCGTCCGCCAGCGTCAGGGCGGAAATATCGGTTTCCAGCGTGAACACCTGCTTCGCGACGTAGTCGCAGTTGATCTCGATCTCAACGGGCGACCAGGACAAAATGTCGTAATCGGTCACCGAGCTGTTACGCAGTACCTCCAGCACCACCTTCTGCTTGCCCGACTTGACGACGGTGTCCACCTTGGCGTGGACGCGAAGATCGTTTTGCGACAGCTGTGAAACGACCGACCACGGTCCTTGCACCGTCACCTTGACCTCGGTCTCGGCATCCTCGACCAGCTGGAGCTTATACTGGTTGGCGGCGACCGTATCGGTCAGATCAACCGCAAAATCGATGGTGATCTCACGCGGAACGGCCTCCATCGAGGAGGACATCACCGACCACCACACGGCAAGCGCCAGCAGCAGCGACACGATCAGCAGGAACTTGCGGCTCTGCATCAGAACGGAAAAGGAAAAACGGCGCGCCTTTTTCTTATCAGCCATTGTTGTTTCCTCCTTTTCCGATGTTTTTGATCTTCTTGATAAACGGCGGCGTGGTGAGATCGCTGTCCTGCGGAAGCAGGTGTACCTCCAGCGCCGCTTTCAGCGATTCGACGGTGTAATCGCGGCGGAGCGTGCCGGCTACCGCCAGCGACAGCGCGCCGGTTTCTTCCGAAACCACGACCACCACCGCGTCGGAATTTTCGCTGATACCGACCGCTGCCCGATGACGGGTGCCGAGCTCACTGCTCAAGGCGAGGTTGTCGGTCAGCGGCAGAATGCAACCTGCCGACAGCACGCGACCCTCACGGATGATGATCGCTCCGTCGTGCAGCGGCGCTTTGTTGAAAAACAAGTTGCCGACCAATTCGGCGGAGCAGGCGGCATCCAACTGCGTGCCGGTTGCGGCGACGTCGCCCAGCATCGTTTTGCGTTCAAACACCACCAGCGCGCCCATCCGCTTGCTCTGCAGGTTCTCCACCGCGCTGCAGACGGAATCGATCGCCTGCTTGGTGTTGCGGGAGGCTTCCTCCTGCGCGTTCAAGGGATTGAAGCGGATACGGGAGTGACCCATCTTTTCCAGAATGCGGCGCAGCTCCGGCTGGAACACCACCACCAACAGGATAAGGGCGTTACCGAACAACAGCTGCAGCACGAAGGAGACCGCCTTCAGATCCAGCAAAATGGCGACCATATAGCCGAGGAACAAAAACAAAAGTCCTTTCAGCAGCTGCTCTGCGCGGGAATCCCGCACCAGACGCAAAACGGCGTAGAAAAGCAGAGCCAGCAACACTACGTCCAGCAAGCTGGAGAAAACGTTGATGGTCTCGAACACGCCGACGATGCGCTGCCACGCACCGACAAAAAATTCACCGATCGCTGTAAACATAACGTAAGTACCCCTCGGCAACGCCGAGGCTCCTTTCCTATAATTTTTTAATTAAAAAGATACTTATACATCTTTAGTATAACACATAACAATTCCCTGTGCAACGGTTTTACGGGAAAAATTTCGCCGATTTTGCGTTGCCGCCCCTACGGTCACCACCAATTCCGCGTCAACCGAACCTTGCCTCGCCCCTTGGGGAGAGGTGGCACGCGAAGCGTGACGGAGAGGGGAACGAAAGACGGGCGAACGCAGTTCGCCCCTACGGCGTTACCGAAACCTGCGAATTCCGCACAACACCCTTGCCTCCCTCGTGAGGGAGGTGTCGGCGTAGCCGACGGAGGGAGTGTTAAATGTCAAACTCCCCCCGTCTCGCATCCGCTCGACAGCCCCCTCGGTGAGGGGGCCAAGAAAGATTGT
>JAFOFS010000255.1 GCA_017387165.1 Clostridia bacterium | reverse complement strand
TCTCCAACCAATCTACATTCCAGCACGCCGTCTTCGTCAGTCTGCATCAGATACATCAGATCAAAATCCGAAAAAATCGGCGAGCCGTCCACCGCCGTGACCGTGTCTCCGGCGCGCAGTCCCGTTTGGTAGGAGAGCGCCTCCTCCGACAGCTCCGCAATCTGTGTGGTGCTGTACAGCGCGTAGTCCCGACCGGCTTCCTTACGGACGCAGACCGAGAGAGCGGTCACCAAAACGGCGAAGCCGAGGATAAAGTTCATCACCGCGCCGGCCACCACGACCAGCAGGCGTTTCCACACCTTTTGTTTGGTAAAGCCACACGGGTCGTCGGTTTCCTCGTCCTCCCCTTCCATGGCGCAATAGCCGCCGATCGGGAGCAGGCGGACGGTGTACTTGGTTTCCCCTTTCGAGAACTGAAACAGCTTCGGTCCCATTCCGAGCGAAAACTCGTTCACGCGGATGCCGCAGCGCTTCGCCACGAAATAGTGACCCCATTCGTGCACGAGAATGATGATGCCGAACAGCAAAACGGCGGCTAAAATCGTCAAAGCATTCATGATCTTACCTCACGCCGGCGAGTTCCAGCAGCAGGGCGCGGCTTTCACGATCCGCCTGCAGCACCGCCTCGGCGGAGTCGGCCTCTCCCCACGTGTAGTCCATAATACGGGAAACCAGCGGTGTGATGGACGCAAACGGCAGTTTGCCAGCCGCAAAGAGCGCAACCGCCTGCTCGTTGGCGCCGTTGACCGCCGCCGGATACAGACCGCCGCGTTTGATCGCGGCACGGCACAGTTCAATGGCCGGGAAGGTTTCGTGATTGGGCGCAAAGAAGGTGAGCTTGCCTGCCTCCGCCAGCGACAGCGCCTTGACCGGCGAGGGATAGCGGTCGGGATAGGTCAGCGCATACTGGATCGGAATGCGCATATCCGGCACGCCGAGCTGGGCGATGACCGAATTGTCCGCGTATTCGACCAGCGAATGCACGATGCTCTCGCGGTGCACTACTACGTCGATCGCATCCGGCTCCATATCAAACAGCCATTTGGCCTCGATCAGCTCAAGGCCCTTGTTCATCATGGTGGCGGAGTCCACCGTGATCTTCAGTCCCATACTCCAGTTCGGATGGGCCAGCGCCTGTTCCAGCGTCACCGCCTCCAGATCGGCCTTGGTCTTACCGAAGAACGGGCCGCCCGAGCAGGTCAGGATGAGCTTTTGCGGTTTGCCGTGCGGAGGGCATCCCTGCAGGCATTGGAAAATGGCGGAATGCTCGCTGTCAACCGGCAGCAGGCGCACGCCTTTTTCCGCGCAGGCAGCCGTCACCACCGCGCCGCCTGCCACCAGCGTTTCCTTGTTGGCAAGCGCCACGTCGTGGCCGGCATCGATCGCGGCGAGGGTCGGCAGGAAGCCTGCCACTCCCATAATGGAGTTAAGCGTCACGTCCGCCTCGGCGGCGGCTGCCACCTCGCACAGACCATCCGTTCCTGCCATCACCTTGACGGGCAGGTCGGCAATGCGCGTTTTCAGATCGGCGGCCGCCTTTTCGTCTGCCATTGCAACCAGCGACGGACGCCATTTGCGGATCTGCTGCTCAAACGGCTCCACACGGGAACCGGCCGCCATTGCCGCGACGGTATAATTCAGTTTTTCCGCTACGTCCAGCGCCTGCAGACCGATGGAGCCGGTGGCGCCGAGCAAAGATAAACATTTCGACATAAGCAACCCTCAATTTGAAATAAGGGCAAACCGTCGGTTTGCCCTTACGTAGTATTTACTTAAACAACGGAATATAGTCGAGAATCAGCGCCACGATCGGCAGCGCAAACAAGAAGCTGTCAAACCGATCGAGAATACCGCCGTGACCGGGGAAAACGTTGCCGAAGTCCTTCAGACCGTGCTGACGCTTGATGACCGAGGCAAACAGATCGCCGAACACCGACAGCACGCTGCCGACAAAGGCGGTACCGGCCAGCAGCCAATAGCTGTAGGAATACACGAACACGTTGGCGTGCAGCTGGTAGGCATACAGCGTGGCGGTGATGACCAGCGGCGAAAAGATCAGACCGCCGATCAGTCCCTCCACCGTCTTCTTCGGGCTGATGGTCGGGCAGAGCTTATGCTTACCGAACGCCACACCGGCGAAGTAGGCGCCGATATCGGCGAGCCACGGAATAAACAGGGCGATCAAAATGAGATAGCGACCGTGCTGCAGCGTGGCAAACGGCGCCAGCGGATCCACCCCGTCCAGACGCAGCTTGGCAACGCAGGTGAAAACGACCGCAATGATCAGCGTCATCATCATGGTGTAGCCGGTGGTTTCGATCTTCACTTTTTCGTGAGCGGCAATTTGCATCACCGCCATGGCGATGACGTAAACCAGCACGGCAAGCACCGTCAAGGTCAAGCCATACTTATATTGCAACAGCAAAAACGGTCCTGCCGCCGCCATCAGCATCGATACGATCAGCTGACCGAGGTGATTGCCGATATGGGTGGCACGTACCGCCTCCCACACGGCGATAGCCGCCACCAAGGACGCCGCCACTACCGTGGCGATCGGCGGAAGCAGCAAGATCACCGCCAGCAACACCACCAGCACCAAGCCGGTTATGATGCGCGTTTTCATATTCAGACACCTCCGAAACGGCGACTGCGCCGTGCGAATTCGGTAAAGGCTTCTTCCAGATCCTTTTCGGTAAAATCAGGCCAGAGAACGTCCATAAACACGTACTCGGCATAGGCGCACTGCCAGATCAGATAGTTGGAAAGGCGATATTCTCCGCTCGGGCGAAGAATGAGATCCACCTCCGGCTGACCGGCCGTGTAGAGGTACGACTCCACCGTTTCGGCGGTGATCGCCTCGGCGGCGACGCCGTCGGCCTGCATACGGCGAAACGCCGTAACCAGCTCGTCACGACCGCCGTAGTTGACCGCGATGTTCAGGGTCATACCCGTCTTCTCCGCCGTCGCTTCCTCCGCCTCCGCCATCAGCTGCCGGATGTCCTCCGCCAGCGGCGAACGGTCGCCGATAAAACGCGTACGGATATTTTCGTGTTTGAAATCGCTCAAAGATTCTTTCAGGTAATCGCGAAGCAGATTCATAATGGAATCCACCTCCGCCTGCGGACGTTTCCAGTTTTCGGTGGAAAACGCGTAGACGGTCAGCACCTCAATGCCGCGGCGGTCGCAATACTTGGCGATGGTGCGGAACACCTTCGCGCCGGTTACGTGACCGGCGGTGCGAGGCAAGCCGCGCTTCTTCGCCCAGCGGCCGTTTCCGTCCATAATGATGCCGACGTGGCGAGGCAAATATTCCTGCGGAACCTGCTGTTTGTTCTTTTTACGAAACAACTGCATACCGCATCAGAACTCCATAATCTCTTTTTCTTTGCGCGCAGCGTGACCGTCAATCTCCTTGCAGTATTTGTCGGTCAGATCCTGCAGCTTCTTCTCGCCGTTCTTCTGATCGTCCTCGGTGATCTCGCTGTTCTTCTTCATCGCCTTGAGCTTGTCGATGCCGTCGCGGCGGATGGAGCGGATCGCCACCTTGGCTTCCTCCGCGTACTTGTAAATGTTCTTGCCGATCTCCTTACGGCGTTCCTCGGTCAGCGGCGGGAAGACCAAGCGGATGACCACGCCGTCGTTCTGCGGATTGATGCCCAGGTCGGAGGTCATAATCGCCTTGGAAATATCCTTCAAGAGCGACTTGTCGTACGGCTGCACGATCAGCAGACGCGGCTCCGGCGTGGAGACGTTGGCCAGCTGGTTGATCGGAGTGGGCACTCCATAATATTCCACCGACAGGTGATCCAGAACACCGGCCGAGGCGCGACCGGCGCGGATGCCGGTGTATTCGGACAACAGGTTGGCAATCGTCTTGCCCATTTTTTCTTCGGTAACGTTAAAAACAGTTTGCATAAGCTTTCTCCTTTACGATTTATTTCACGATGGTGCCGATCGGTTCACCCGCAACGGCACGGACAATATTCTCGGGATCTTCCAGGTTGAACACCAGCAGCGGCATACCGTTGTCGCGGCAGAGGGACGCGGCGGTGGAATCCATCACCTGCAGCTGGTTGTTGAGCACCTCGCTGTAGGTCAGGACGTCGTATTTCTTGGCATCGGGATTTTTCTTCGGGTCGCTGTCGTACACGCCGTCCACCATCGAAGCTTTGAAGATGATATCCGCTTCGATTTCCAACGCGCGGAGAGCAGCGGCGGTATCGGTGGAGAAGAACGGGTTACCGGTGCCGCAACCGAAGATGACGACGCGGCCTTTCTCCAGATGGAGCACCGCGCGGTTGCGGATGTACGGTTCGGCAATCTCATGCATATTGATGGCAGTCTGCACGCGCACGTCGCAGCCAAGCTGCTCCAGCGCATCGCAAAGTCCCAGTGCGTTGATGGTGGTGGCCAGCATTCCCATATGGTCGGCACGGGTACGATCCATCTTGCCGCTGGAGCGACCGCGCCAGAAGTTGCCGCCGCCAACGACGATCGCAATCTCCGCGCCGGCGTCCACACAGGTCTTGATGTGTTCGCAGATGGAGAGCACCGTATCAAAATCCAGTCCGGTTTTATTCGGGCCCGCCATCGCCTCGCCGCTCAATTTCAGCAACACGCGTTTGTAATGAGGTACCATCTTCAAAATCCTCCTATGTTCCCAAAATACAGTTTATAATATTCTACACTATTTTCCTCTTTCTGTAAAGGGGACAACGACCGAAAAAAGGGAAAAATTTGCAAAAATAAAAAATTTTTTCTTTTCATCGATTACACCTTGCATTTTGCCCCGAAAGGTGCTATAATAACGGTGAATTTACTCATAAGGAGGCGGCGAACAATGCTGGACAAGACGATGACTTTTTCGTTGGGCGACGACAAGGAGCGTGAGATGAAGCTGGTGCTGACCACGGTCTACGATGCCCTTCGGGAGAAAGGCTACAACCCCATTAACCAGATCGTCGGTTATCTCCTGTCGGAAGACCCGACTTACATCACCACCCACAACAACGCCCGTACGCTCATCCGCACGATCGATCGTGACGAGCTGCTCCGTGCGCTGGTGAAATCCTATCTGAACAACTAACTCAAAAGACCGCCGATGGAAGACACTTCGTAAGGAAGTTGTCTTCCATCGTTTTTTATAAATAAAAAACACTTTCAGCAGATGAAAGTGTCATAGTGGGTTACGCACTTTCAAAAGGTGCGTAACCAGTATGCAATTAAAAAAAACAACCTATCTCAAAGAGAAGAAAAAATAAGTGATATTGTGAGACAGGTCTCACAGTGATATTCTTTAGAATACCTCGCCAAAGGCGAGATATTTCTAAAGAGTGATATTGAAACCTAACGGTTTCAGTTATATTATATTCGCCTTCAAAACTCGCGAAGCGAATATAACTTGGGCGAAGCCCAAATATAACTGCGAAGCAATATAACTCGCCGATAGGCGAATATAACTGAGGCACACTTCCTTACGGAGTGTGCCTCATTGGCGGTCTTTTGCTTTGCGAAAAAGCGGTTGCGGATCGCGACCGTGTGTGGTACAATAAGAAAAAAGGAGGCGATTTCCCATGCAAATGTTGTATTGGTTGGAAAGCATCCGCAATCCGGTGCTGGATGCATTCTTCTCGCTCATTACGTACTGCGGTGACGAGCTCGTCTTTATGGCTGTGGCGGTCATTCTGATGTGGTGCGTGGATAAGTATCAAGGCTATTTTATGCTGTTCGTCGGATTTCTCGGCACCCAGATCAACCAGTTGCTGAAGGTGACCTTCCGCATCCCCCGTCCGTGGGTGCAGGATCCGAACTTCACCATTGTGGAAAGTGCGCGTGAGGCGGCGACGGGGTATTCCTTCCCCAGCGGTCATACGCAATCCTCGGTCGGCACCTTCGGCGCGTTGGCGATCTGGAACAAGCAGCTGTGGCTGCGGATTGTCAGCGTGACGCTGTGCATCCTGGTGCCGCTGTCCCGTCTGTATCTCGGCGTACACACGCCGCTGGACGTCGGGGTGTCCTACCTCGTCGCCATCGCGTTGATTGCGGTGCTGTACCCGCTCACCAAAAAACTGCAGCACAATCCCAAGGGCATGCGTATTTTCCTGCTGGTGCTGGCTGCTATTTCGCTGGCGCAGACGATTTATATGACCGTTACGCTGTTGGGCGAACCGGCCAAGGAGCTGCAAAACGGTCTCAAAAACGCCTACAAGATGCTGGGCGCGTCGCTGGGTATGATGGTGGTATATGAGCTGGATCAGCGTTTCGTCCGCTACGACGTCAAGGCGGTCTGGTGGGCGCAGGTGCTGAAGGTGGTGCTCGGTCTGGGGCTGACGGTGGGACTGAAAGAACTCTGCTATGCGGTGTTTGGTCTTATTCCGTGGGAGCCGGCATCCCGCTTCTTCGCGTATTTCGTGATGGTGGTCTTTGCCGGTGTGATCTGGCCGATGACCTTCAAATGGTTTGCCAAGTTAGGCAAGAAATGACGAAAAATAAAAGAAAAACTCCCGATGCGTTTGCATCGGGAGTTTTTTAGTTCAAGCGGAGTGTTTGATCACAGACGGTCAGTTCGGCGCTCATCCGGATATCCGTGCAGGAGGTACCGATCGACACCGTGTAATCGGCGTTATGCAGACCGTGTTTCATCGCACTGTCATAATAACAAAACGCCTCTCTCGGCAGCGTGAGGGCGACCGTTTCGGTCTGTCCTGCCGCCACTTCCACACGGCAATAGGCTTTGAGTTCCTTACAGGGAAGCACGACGTCGGCATTGCGACCGGAGAGATATACCTGCACCACCTCGGCGCCGTCGCGGTCACCGACGTTGGTCACCGACAGGGTGACGGTCAGTAGGTCTCCCTGCACCGCATACACGGCATCCTGCAGCGTAAAGGTCGTATAGCTCAAGCCGTAGCCGAACGGATAGCGGGGGGTGCCGTCGTTATCCACGTAGCCGTAGCCACGTCCCGAGGGCTTGGTGGCGTAAAACAGCGGCAATTGACCAACACTTTGCGGAAAGGTGATGGGCAGCTTGCCCGAGGGGTTGATCTCACCAAACAGCAATTCGGTAATCGCGCGACCGCCCTGTTCGCCCGGATACCAGGCCTCCAGCACAGCGGCACAGCCGGCCTCCCAACCGCTCACATCGACAGGCGAGCCGCCCAACAGGATCACCGCCGAGCGGGGATTGGCGGCGGTCATTCGACGGATAGCGTCCTCCTGGTCGGTCTTGACCTCAAAGGCGCATTTACCGACGATGATGGCGTTGCCATCCTCTTGCTTGGCTTGAATGACGCTCGGCAGACGAATGTCCGAACGGTCCATTCCCTCCCCCTCCACCATGGTGGTGAAATAGAGAGCCGCGTCGCATTGCGCGGCGACCTCCTCGATCCGGTCGTCCTCCGCAAAGATCACCTCGGCCACTCCGTCAAGATAACGGCGAAGATACTGCAACGGCGTTTCAACATCCGGCGCCGTCCATTCGCGTCCGTACGGGCCGGAATAATTCTTGCCGACCGGCAGCTCGTTTGCCGAGGCGCCGAAAACGGCAAGGCGTTTGATTTTGGTTTTATCGAGCGGCAACAGACCGTCGTTTTTGAGCAGCACCATCGAGCGGCGCGCCGCGGTCAGCGCCAATTCCTTGTGTTGTTCGCAACGCACCAAGCGGTCGGCGGCAGCAGGATCCGCAAGCGGATGATCCAGCAGTCCGATGCGGCATTTGACACTTAATACCCGCCGTACGGCACGGTCGATATCCGCTTCGTCCAGCAAGCCTTTTTCCAGTGCCAGACGGAACTGTTCGGGGGTGGAATCCGGCAGTTCTACGTCCAGACCTGCTTTCAGACAACGCGCCAGCGCGTATTCGTAAACGTCGGTCAGGTGATGGGCGCTGCACACACCGCCAACCCCGCCGTAATCCGAAACAACAAAGCCGTCGAAGCCCCATTCCTCCCGTAAAATTTCGGTCAGCAGGCGGCGGTTCATCGAACACGGAACGCCGTCCCAGCTGTTATAAGCAGCCATCAGCGACAGCGCGCCGCCCTCCTTGACGCAGGCTTCAAACGGTTTCAGATACACCTCGCGCATGGTGCGCTCCGAGGTGTCGGACGGATGGGAATCGCGACCGCCGTAAGAATAATTGTCGGCAAAGTGCTTCGGGGTGGCGATCACCCCGTTTTGCAGCAGACCGCGGCAAAAAGCCGCGCCCATATTCGAGGTCAGCAGCACATCCTCACCGAAGGTCTCAATGGTGCGTCCCCAGCGCGGGTCACGCACAACATTGATCACCGGCGACAACACCTGTCGGACGCCGACGGCGGCGCATTCCGCGCCGATCACGTCTGCGATCTCAAATACCAAATGGTCGTCGAAGGTGGACGCCATTCCGATCGGCTGCGGAAAGCAGGTGGCCATTCCCCACTGCGCGCCGTGCAACGCTTCGCCGTGTTCGATCGGCGGAATGCCGTGAGGCTGGACATCCATACTGAGCTTAACGTCACGGTTGATGCGTTCGGCTACCTCGGCAGGAGAGGCGATCTCCCCCTCGGCGTGCATAAAATGCCCGGGATTACGAAAATGCTGACGAGCATGCGCTCGCGTTTGCTCGTAATCCTCCCCTACCGTATACAACATCTGCGAGCACAGCTGAAGAATCTTTTCCTCTAAGGACATCTGCGCCAGCAGTTCGTTTATGCGTTGCTCACAATTCACGGCGGTTCCTCCGTTGCTCAGCGTTTGGCTTTATCCAGCAGGGCGCGTTTGACGTCCCACAACTTCTGCGAAAGGTCAACGTAATAGTTGTGCGGATTTTCGAAGCGTTTGACCTCATCCCACAGGGTATCCAGCTGTTGCTTGCAATAGGCTTGAATTTCGTGGATGGAGGGGGATTCGTAGATGCATTCGCCGCCGATAAAGACCGGCACCTGCAGCTCCTTCGCCACGAAGTTTTCCAGCGTTTTCTTTTTCCAGGTCGCGTTCGGGTCGAAGATGGTGTGCGGCTCGGACTCGTCGATCGCCTCGTCCCACAGCAGCAGTTCGTCTGCGATTGCCTTACCGGTCGTCTTATCGTACAGGCGGAACAGGCGCTTGAAATGCGGATTGGTGATCTTGGCCGTATTTTCGCTGACCTTGATACGCGGCTGAATCTCGCCGTTTTCCTCCACGGCCACCAGCTTGTACACGCCGCCGAAAACGGGGGCGGATTTGGAGGTGATGAGGCGTTCACCGACGCCAAAGGTATCAATCTGCGCCCCCTGCATCATCAGGTCGCGGATGAGGTATTCGTCAAGCGAGTTGGAAGCCACGATCTTGCATTCGGTCAGACCGGCATCGTCCAGCATCTTACGCGCCTTTTTGGACAGGTAGGAGATATCGCCCGAATCCAATCGGATGGCACATTGGGTGATGCCCTGCGGCAGCAGGACTTCCTTAAAGGCGCGGATGGCATTCGGAACGCCGCTTTTCAGCGTATTATAGGTATCCACCAGCAGGGTGGCGTTGTGCGGATACAGCTCACAGTAGGTCTT
>JAFOFS010000254.1 GCA_017387165.1 Clostridia bacterium | reverse complement strand
ATATCACGGAACAGCTCCGCCGCGATGGGCGCAAGCTTCGCTTCGGTGTAACGGGAGGCGGCGCACTCGATGTCCGAGGAATACGCCTTACCGAAGTTACCCTTCGATTCTACGTACGGGTGCAGCAGCGATTCGTTACCGCGGGACAGACGCACCATCGTGTCGTAGATGGCGGCGTCGCCGTGCGGATTGAGGCGCATGGTCTGACCGGCAATATTGGCGGATTTGATGAGGCTGCCTTTGAGCAGACCCATCTTGTACATGGTATACAGCAGCTTGCGGTGAGAGGGCTTGAAGCCGTCGATCTCGGGAATCGCACGGGACATAATGACGCTCATCGCATACGGCATATAGTTTTCTTCCAGCGTGCGGACGATGGACTGATCCTCCACCAGACCGGCGCCCGAAATGTGGGCGTTGGAGGGAAGCTCTGCCACGATCTCCACGTCGGTTTTCTTTTTTCTTGCCATGGTTTGCTCCCTCCTTTACGCCAAATCCAGCATATCGATGTATTCCGCGCCATGCTCGGCGATATGCTGCTTACGCCCGTCCAGATCGTCGCCCAGCAGAACGTCGAACGTCCGCGCCGTTTCCTCGACGTCAGCGGGGTTGACACGCACCAGGCGGCGGGTGGCCGGATTCATGGTGGTCAGCGACATCATCTCCGGCTCGTTTTCACCAAGTCCCTTGGAGCGGTTGATGGTGTATTTTTCGCCGTCGATCTCGCGGAGGATCTCCGCTTTTTCGCGGTCGTTGTACGCGAAATAGGTATCCGACTTGGTGTTGATCTCATACAGCGGCGTCTCCGCAATGTAGACGTAGCCCTGCTCAATCAGCGTCGGGGTCAGACGGTACAGCATCGTCAGAATCAGGGTGCGGATCTGGAAGCCGTCCACGTCCGCATCGGTACAGCAGATGATCTTATTAAAGCGGAGCGCCGACAGGTCGAAATTCGCGAGGTTCTTGTTGGATTTGGACTTGACCTCCACGCCGCAGCCCATCACTTTCAGAAGATTGACGATGATCTCGGATTTGAAGATGCGGTCGTAGTCCGCCTTCAAGCAGTTGAGGATCTTACCGCGGACGGGGATGATCGCCTGGAACTCCGCGTCACGCGCCTGCACGCAGGCGCCCATAGCGGATTTACCCTCTACGATGAACAGCTCACGCACCGCGACGTCGCGGCTGCGGCAATCGACGAAGCCCTCGACACGGGAGGTGACGTCGGTGCCGCCCGACAGCTTTTTCTTGAGGTCCAGACGGGTGGTCTCCGCTTTTTCGCGGCTCTGCTTGTTGACCAGCACCTGCTGGCATAGCTTGTCCGCCTCCGCCTTGTTTTCGATGAAATAGACCTCCAGATTTTTGCGGAGGAACTCGGTCATCGCTTCTTGGATGAACTTATTGTTGATCGCCTTTTTGGTCTGGTTTTCGTAGGAGGTCATGGTCGAGAAGGAGGAGGACACAAACACCAGACAATCCTGCACGTCCTGGAAGGTGATCTTGGATTCGTTTTTCTTATACTTCCCGTTTTGGCGGAGATACTGATCGATCTGCGCCACAAACGCCGAACGCACCGCCTTTTCCGGCGCGCCGCCATACTCCAGCCACGAGCTGTTGTGGTAGTATTCCAGCAGGTTGACGCGGTTGGAGAAGC
The DNA here is from genome assembly GCA_017387165.1 of Clostridia bacterium. Lineage (GTDB taxonomy): Bacteria > Bacillota > Clostridia > Oscillospirales > Acutalibacteraceae > RGIG426. The sequence goes on along the minus strand of JAFOFS010000254.1, from coordinate 3,335 downwards.
AGAGGCTGACGTTAAACTGCACCTTGTATTCGGGCAGGTCGGCGCGGTCGCGTCCGCGACGCTCTCCCGTCCAGGTCTGCACCGTCGTCATCTTCTCCGAGCCGACCAGCTCTTCGACGTAGTCGGAGATACCGTTTTCGTAGAAGAATTCCTCCGTTTCAAAGCTGCGTCCGCGCTGCAGGCGCAGCACAAACTTCACCTGCGGATTGACGATCGCCTGACGCTTCAAAATATCGCGGAAATAGTCCACCGGCACCGCAATGTCGGTAAACACCTCTAAGTCGGGTTTCCAACGGATGATGGTACCCGTGTCCTTCTTGTTGTACGGCTCGCTTTTCAGACCGCCGATATTCTCACCCTTTTCGAAGTGCAGGGTGTAGCGTTTGCCGTCGCGACGGGATTCGACGTCCATAAACTCCGCCGAATACTGAGTCGCGCAGGCGCCCAGACCGTTCAAGCCGAGCGAGAACTCATAGTTTTCGCCTGCATTGGTGTTGTACTTACCGCCGGCGTACATCTCGCAGAACACCAGCTCCCAGTTGTAGCGCTGTTCCTTTTGGTTGTAATCCACGGGAATACCGCGTCCCTGGTCGGACACCTCAAACGAGCCGTCCTCATAGCAGGTGGTGGTGATCAGCCGTCCGTGACCCTCACGCGCTTCGTCGATGGAGTTGGACAAAATCTCAAACACCGCGTGCTGGCAACCCTCCAGACCGTCCGAGCCAAAAATGACCGCCGGGCGTTTACGAACGCGGTCGGCGCCCTTTAAGGACGATATACTTTCGTTGCCGTACTCTTCTTTTCTCTTAGCCATCCGTTGTTCCTCTATCTTTCAATCAAATTAAACGTATTCAAATACCGAAGCCGCCGTCCACGCCGAGCGTCTGCCCGGTGATATACGCGGCGCGGTCGCTTGCCAAAAAGACCGCGGCATGCGCCACCTCCTCCGGCAAGCCGATGCGCCCGAGGGGAATTTCCTCACACAGCGCCTGCATGGTGGCGGCGTCGTGCATCGCGTTCATCGGCGTATCGATGACGCCGGGCGCAATGGCGTTGACACGCACCCCCGACAGGCCGACCTCCTTCGCCAGCGATTTGGTCAGACCGATCAGTCCGGCCTTGGCGGCGGAATACGCCACCTCGCAGGAAGCGCCGCACACACCCCAGACCGAAGCAATGTTGAGGATGCAGCCGCGGCGATTGGCCAGCATGGAGGGCAGCGCCTCGCGGCAGAGATAAAACGCGCCGTCAAGGTGCACGCCCATCATCCGGCGCCAATCCTCATCGGTGGTATCGGTCAGCAGCTTTTGCTGCGTGATGCCGGCGTTGTTGACCAGCACGTCGAGGTGACCGGCAAAATGCAGCACCTCGCGCATCATCTTGCTCACCGCGGCAGGATCCGCCACGTCGGCGGCAAAGGAGCATTAGCCGGAATACTATAGTCTAAATAACTTTCCTTTGTGGGGTTGCCATCTGCAAAGAAGTTATCAGGTATCAGATTCTTCTGTACGCTAATACCTACATTGCCATTGACTATACCACTCTCGAAGCAGCCGCCAAATATGTTACCCTGATTACCAGCGCCAACATTGGCCAGTCCCTCTGGGGCAGGATTTACATCAAATATAATACCATCGGCATCGATGAAAATCTTGTTCGATGTGCCAGACTCTCCTGTAACGCCACCAATATGCTTAACATTATTGTCCGATGCTGCTACATTTGCTGCATTACAACCGCCAACTAACTTCTTTGTGATGATGATGGGTTTATCGAAAGCAATCTCGAACGCATCGGCAGATGTCATACTACCTACATTACCACCACCGAAGAACGAGCCAATACGTGCCAGACTGTTTACTTCTTCCGCTTTATAGTAGTTGCTGTCGAATGCATAAGTCGGCATACAATCCACTGCCGCTCCAAGCATATAGGTATCGAAGGTGGCTTGGTCTGTAAAATCCATCGTATTGACGGGTTCTGACGCTTCACCTACGGTTACCGGTCCGTTCTTATACATGTCGAGCGTCGATGCATCCACCATATTGGCACCATTACTTCCCAAGAATACGTCTTCGACTGATACATTTTCGCCGATTTGCAAGTGAATTGCATCGGTAACAGTAGCACTATTGCCGCCACCAAAGACCTTGGAAATGGTTGTTTTGGCTTCGGGTGTACCTGCCACATGAATGTAGGATTTCTCCGTCTGCGGACGGAAAGCATTCAGCGATTCAACACTGGAACTACCTGCTGCATAATAAAGATCGCCATAAGTCAAGTGGTTTGACAAATTGGCATTGTCCGTATAAACATATGAGCCGTTGCCACCACCGTAAACCTCTCCGTCGATGCTGCCAAGAATCTGCAAATCCGTACCATGATATACGGTTCCTGAGACGTCGTTGCCACCATAGACATTTTTTATTTTACCTGCAGTGACCAAAACACGGGCAGCATAGTCTGCCTGGAATTCATGCTCATTCAGAGTTTCTGCTTTTGGCGCTGTTGTTCCTGGGTTTACATCTGCCTTACGGCAACCGCCATAAACATTCTCAACCACCATGTCGGCACTTTCGATAGGAAGGAAAATACCATTGGGGCTGGTCATTCCGCCTTCATTGCCTCCGCTGTAGAGGTCGTAAACAGAGCCTTTGGTAAGATGCCAAACAGGACGTATGGCCATATCTACCTTATTATTACCACCAAAGACACGATTGAATTGTACATTGCCCTTGAAGGTTTCCGGATTCAAACCCATTGCCATCAGCCTATCATTGCTCAACACGGCTGGGTCAATCGACATGGGAGTTGATGCGTTGTTCAGCGAAATCTCTGTGTTTTTGGTTACTGTTGCAAAGTTGCCACCGCCAAAGACATAGCCGAAAGTACCGCCCTGTATATCAATATAGCCTTTGGGAAGTTCAGGCTTACTCAAACCACTGAACGAAACGGTTGTCGCCTTATTATCACCATCAGCAGGAACATCGACCATTGTCAATTTGCCGCCGGTGTAAACATTATCTTCTGAATTGTGATAGTCGCCGTTGCCACCTGCATAGAGTTGACCTACGAAGATATGCTTGTCAGCCGATTCGTTTTCGGCACTTGTATGAACATAGGTGTTCGTGCTTATGCCATTTATAGTTTGTTCGCCATTTATGGAACCAGAAATATCGTTGCCACCATAAATATAGTTCACAACAAGATCTGTCTTTATATTAGTGGCATCGACAAACACATCGCTGTATCCCTGAATGTCCGCCATTCTGGCTCCACCAAAGATACTGCCACGCAGATCACCGCCTCGCAGTACGACAGATGTGTTGCCACCT
>JAFOFS010000253.1 GCA_017387165.1 Clostridia bacterium | reverse complement strand
GATCCAAATGGTTGGTATGCGGAAACCACTTGGGTAGAAGATATCGAACTGGAATCCGCCAAGGGGATGCTCGCGGAACTTCAAACCTTGAAAATTAAAACAATTCTTGGCGACGGTACAAGATCTTATGGCTTTTTTCTCATTTTCATTACCTATAAAGACGGAACTTCAGAGGTCGTAGGCCATGCGCGCTCTGCGAGCATTAAAGATGAAGACGATCATTGGATACAAAAAGTATTCGTGTTTGAATCCGATGAATGGTTTTCGATTATAAGTAAGTATGTTGAAACCGACTTAAGCGACTTTTCTTGGAGAAAAGATTATGCAGAATGTATGGATAATGTCTATAAATGCGATTCTTTATGAGCACTGCACCTCCGAGCTGTAAGAAAAGCGCAAAAAAGACCCGATACCGCAAGGTATCGGGTCTTTTGTTTTGCTCTGTTACAGGATGGCCAGCAGCACAATTTCCACAATGCCGAGAGCGATGTACACCATCATTCCCTTGATGCCGAAGCGATGAAGGCGGATGCGAAGCAGGAAGCCGACCGCCATCACCAGCATCACCAAGCCGAGCAGCCACGGGAAAAACAGCGGCCAGACCGTCTTGAGCAGGAATACCGCCGGCAACACCAGTGCGATACTGCCGAGCGGAATGCCGAGGTACACCTGACGGTGGTGAGAGGCGCCGATCTTACGCTCCGCGTCGGTCACATAAAGGTAGGACAGGCGGACGATCGCCGCCAGCGCGTAGATCAGCATAAACGGCCAGAACCACGCCGTTTCCATACCGCAGGCAAAACCGATAGCCAGCGGCAGCAGCACAAACGCCGACAGGTCGCTCACCAGATCGAGCGTCCGACCGAACGCGGCCTCCTCCGCGCTGAGCGAACGGGTCTTGGCAATCTTGCCGTCCACCAAGTGAACACCGCCTGCCAACAGCAGCAGGTACGCAGAAACCTCGGGGATCTTCCAGAACACCGAAAACGCGATGCCCAGCAAGCTGAACAGCAAGCCGGCCAGCGTGGCAATGATGGTGTAGTTATAAAATCCCAACAAGTGCTCAACAAACGGGATCTCGGGTTTTTCCTCCGTAATCGGGCGGTTGCGGGAAATCGGTGCTTCTTTCATTTTCCGTTCCTCCTCATCGTCTTATAAGAGAGCTCCGCAGCGGTCGGATCGACCGTGCAGGTCATCGTATAGATCGGAATATCGCTCATCACGCGGTCCAACAGGGACAAAAGCGCGGCCATCTCCTCCGGACGGCGGGACTTGGAGCATTGCTCGTACAGCTTCACCGAGGCGGTGGCGTCATCGGCAAGGGCGATGGCGTTCTCCTCCCCTTTTTCCAGAAAGCAGATACCGCCCAAGGGCACCGCCTCGTTGCGGTTTAAGGGGGAGGTGCCGCTCCACGGAGTTCCCCACACCCACCAGCGTCCCTCCGCGTCCACGCGGAGAGCCGGCTTGTCGTCGTTTAAGATGTAGGCCTCCGGCAAGCGGGAGAGCCACAGCTCGGTGTGGGTGGTCTTGCCTCCTCCCGACGGTGCCGAAAACAGATAGGCGAAGCCGTCAAAGACGATCGCCGACGCGTGCAGCACGAAGCCGTCGTAGCTGATCAGCTGACGGGCGAAGCTGCCGCCGGTCAGCAGATAGCGCCAGCCGTCCTCGTCCAGCTCGGGATGCTCCCTCCGCTCACGGGCGACGGCGGCATCGCTCACCGAAACGGTGATCTGCGGCTCGCCGGCAAAAGCGGCGCGGTATGCCTCCGCCTGACGGGCGGTGACTCCCTCACAGGTCATACGGACGGTCAGTCCTGCGATGCGGTAATCCGGCACACTCACCACCCCTTTTCTGCAAATTCGTCTTATTATAACATATATATTTGCATTTGTCAAAACCCGACGTTTTTTTCGGCTGATGCGGTTTTGCGCAGAGAAAAAGAATTGCTTGCTTTTTTCGGACTTTTGTCGTATAATTGGGTAGAATAGGATGGAAGGAGGTGTGGCTCGTGTCCGCTAAAAAAGGTCCGTCCAAGGGATATCTGTTTACCAAGCGCATCGTCGATGCGGCGGTCGCGGCGGTGGCGCTGCTGGCACTTTCGCCGATCCTGCTGGTGCTGGCGCTGGTGTCGGCTTTGGATACCAAGGCCACGCCGCTGTTCATCCAGACACGCATCGGCAAGGACGGGAAGGAATTCCGCTGCTTCAAGTATCGCACCATGAGCACCAAGGCGCCGGCCAACGTCGCCACCTGCGATCTGGAGGCAACACGGTATATCACCCCGGTCGGCAGCTTCCTCCGCAAAACCAGCTTGGACGAGCTGCCGCAGCTGTGGAACATCCTCATCGGGGATATGTCCATCGTCGGTCCGCGTCCGATCATTCCCGAAGAATACGAGCTCATTCATCTCCGCAAGCTGCACGGAGCGGAAGCGGTGCGTCCCGGCCTGACCGGTTGGGCGCAGATCAACGGACGCGACAACCTCAAGGCGCCGAAAAAATCGCTGATGGACGGGTATTACGCCCGTCACGCCGGTTGGAAGATGGATATCGATATCCTTTTCAAGACGGTCAAATACGTCCTCTCGTCCGAGGACGTGGTGGAGGGACACACCGAAACCAACCGTCCCACCTCCGCACAATTCATCCTCAACACCAGAGCATACAGGTAAAAAAGCACCCGTTCGGGTGCTTTTTTATGAAATGACACGCCCATCGTATGGAGGGCAAAGGAAATCGTTTATGGGATACATCTACCTACTGGG
>JAFOFS010000252.1 GCA_017387165.1 Clostridia bacterium | reverse complement strand
TGATGCCGCCTTGGATCTTCTTGGTAAAGAGCGGTACCATAATCAGACCCACCAAAATACCAAGGGTCATCACCCACAGGACGGTCACATACTGCGACGCCTCGGTGATGGTGGTACCGGCCGATTGACCAAGTTCGTTCAGCGTGGTATTGGCGGCGATGGTCTCATACGACAGCGAGCCGATGACCGACAAGCGCAGCCACGGAGCCGGAATACCCAAGCTCTTGGAAAGCACAATCACACCGACCAAAATGGAAACGGCCGGCGCGATGGTGAAGATGGCCGACGAGCTGATCGTCTTTTTCACCGACGACATATCCATACCGATCGCTTTGGCGCGGCGGTAGGCACGCACCAAAAAGAAGATCGATTGTCCGAGCACGGCCGCAATCACGATACCGACCAGCACGAACAGCAAGGGATGGTTTACACTGAATTCCATTTTAACAACTCTCCTTACTCTTTTGATTTATAGTACAGCATACAGTGGCAATAGCCTTCAAAATCGGGATCCGCCATCTGCTCACGGAATTCCTTGCAGATGCATTTGTTATCCTCGATCTGCTCACGGCGGCAGGGACAATAGCCGTTTTTCTCTTTCAATCCCTGCTTGATCATCGCGACGACCTCGGCGTTTTCATTGAGTCGAATCGGCATTGGTTTTTTCCTCCTGTGTCAGCATCATACGGACAATCTCGCGGTCGGTCTCGCGCATACCGATCTTACCGATATACCCGACGCAGCTGATGGTTTCCTCTGCTTCTTCCTTCAAAATACCGGTATACGCCTCGTAGCCCTTATTCCCCATCGCGAGGAAATGCGCCATCATCGCCGCATCAATGCTGGTGGCGATCTTGGCGGCGCAAGAGATCTTCGCGCCGTCACACAGAATTCCGGGAATGTTGGCAAGGGTGTTATCGATGGTCGCTTTGATCTGCTCCACCGTACCACCGACCATATAGGTCACCGCCGCGCAGGCGGCGCAGGAGGCGGAAACCGCTCCGCAAAAAGCGGAGAGCTTGCCGATGTGATCCTTTTGATGGATGGTGAGCAGCGCCGAAAACGCCAACGCACGGTACAGGCGCTCCTGCGGAATATCCTTTTCACGGGCGTAGACGATGACCGGCACCGACGAGGCGATGCCCTGATTGCCGCTGCCCGAATTGATGATAACCGGCATATCACAGCCGCTCATACGCGCCTCGGAAGCGGCGGCCGCATACGCTTTCATACGGGTGACCACGCCATCGGCATAGCAGGCGCGGATGGTGCGACCGATGTTGAGTCCGTATTCGCCGGACATTCCCTCATACGCAATATCCATATTGCAGCGGATTTGGCGATCCAGCAGACGCTTGACGCTTGCCAGCGAAACGGTATCCGCAAACTGCTTCATATCCGCAATGTTGAGTCCCGAACGGTCGGCTGCAGCCTCGGTAACGTCCTCCTTAGCAAACAGCGTTTCGCCGTTTTTGGTCAACAGCACGACGTTCATATGCGAGTGCCGCACCTCAATGCGGACGGTATCCCGTCCGTCGGTCATTTCGATCACGAAGTGCAACGGGATCTCCGAATTGAGATATTCGACCGCGCAGCCCTTGCTTTCCAAAAAAGCGACCGCTTCGGCGCGGCGAGATACGGTCACCCCTTCCAGCACCTCCATACCACGGGTATGGTCACCGGCAAAGGCACCCAGCGTGACGGCGGCTTCGATACCGATCAGACCGCCGCTGTTGGGAATGGATACGCAACGAACGTTTTTGATCATATTGCCGCTGCAATAGGCAACGATACGCGTCGGAGCGCCGACCAGCTCGGCACGGGCGCGGGAAGCGGCGTATGCCAGAGCAATCGGCTCGGTGCAACCCATCGCAGGGATGAGTTCCTCCTCCAAGATACTCAAGAAGGTTTGTTCAGTTTCGGGTGTATACATAGTGCATCCTCTTTCTTAACCGACGGTGACGACGGTGAGGTTTTCGTTTTCGCAGGAAGCCAGTGCGGTTTCCGACCCGACGACACAGCAGGCGACTTCCTGCTTCAGGCAGTCGCAGACGGTCAGCAGATCGGCAGGCTTCAGCGTCAGCAGGCGGCGGCGGGAAGCAAGGCGTTGCTCCTCATCCACCCCACGGAACCAGCACTCATCCGCCAAGGCGCCGCGACTGTGGTCGGATTGCAGCGGTTCCTGTTTGGCAACCGTGCTGATGATAAACGAATCCAACGAATCGGCGGTTGCCGCAAACGTCCGCAAAAATTGCTCCGTTTTGCGGAAAACGTTCAGCGTGTTGGCAGGCGACGGGTCGCGGTAGGAATAAAAGGCGGGGATATAACTCATACCGGCGCCCATACCGGCGCCGTAGGCGCCGCCCTTCACACGGATTTCATTCCAAAGATAGTCAAAGGAAAGAATCGTGCCGAGCACGTTCCAGACCGGCGCGTCAAATTCCTTTACCTGCAAAGCGGCGGCAGCGTAGGAAACGGCCGACGGCACGCAGATGCCCTGCGCCTGCGGCACCGACAAGCGGTAGTGTGTTTCCTCACGGGAGCAGAGCTCTCCCTGCGGCAATTGCGACAAGAGAGATGCCGGCGACTCATCCGCAGCGGCGGTCTGCGAGGCGATCACACGCGAACGGGTCAGCACCTCGGACGCCAGGCGGCGGAAATGAGCAATGCAAGTCGGCAATTCTTCGGGATGACCGACCAGTTGATGCAAACGCAGGTAGCCTTCCAAGCCGCCGACCAGTTCCTTGACCGCGCTTTCGGAGGATACGGCGGCACGGACGCGGCGCATCGCAAATTGGTGTCCCTCGCTCTGCAGGCGATGACGAGCGATCTCGTCCGCCTGCTTCAAGATCTCCTCGATGGTATCGGGATGATCGAAATCCGTCTTGGTCAGAATTTCCGCAACCAGCGCAAACGCCGCTTCACGGTTACGTTCCAAGAAACGGAAGGTGACCGCCAAATACGGGCGGCAGGCTTCGGGATGATGCTTGCGACCGAAAGCGGTCGCGACAAAGGCGAGGTCGCCCAGCGTGCTGCTGATACGGCGCTGCAGCAGCGCGCCGTCGGTTTCGGTGGTAGGAAGCTGACCGTACAGCATACTCATCACGTTCAGAAGGTGCAGTTCCTCTTCACTGCGATCCGCCAGCGAGAAATACAAGGTAACCGCTTGGATTCCCTTTTCCTTGGCAGGATGGTACAGGACGGTGACCCCCTCCTCCACCCGCTGGACGGTGTGCAACGGTTCGGGGCGGTCGCTGACCTCTGACAGCGGCAGCTTCGGCAAAGTGGCCAATGCCTCCGGCGTGTCCTCCGACTGTTGCCATTCGTCCAGACGGCGGTTTTGCTCGACAAGAGCGGCGATCTGCTCCGGCGAGTAGGCGTCTTGTTCCTTCTGCAGGCGAGTCTGTTCTGCCTCGCGCAGCTGCTGCTCGTATGTAGCGGACGGCACCATATATAAGGTCACCGCGCCGGTATCGTCCAGCAGCCATTCCGCCAACAGGCGCTCGTAATAATCGGTTTCCAGCTGCTCGCGCAGGAAGGCAAACACCTCGTCACAGCCGATATACAGCAGCGGATCGCCGCCGTACAGCCACGAGGAAAGCACATTGATATCACGATCGAGCGCCTTCGGCTCCTCTCCCTCGCGGAGCATAAATTCCATACGGTCGATGGTGGCGGAAAGGTCTTCCCTGTCCAGACCGCCGTCGATGAGTTTTTGAACGGTATCACGAGTCAGCTGTAGCAGCGCCTCGCCATGTTCCTTCTCGGTATTCTGGACGTGAAGAAGTCCCGTCGTTTGGTAGGTACCGTCGTGCAGGCCCATCGTGACGTCGCGGCACAGACCGCTGTCCAGCAAGGCGCGTTTGAGCGGCGAATCGTTGGTGGCGGTCAGCCAATCGGCCAGCACCGACAGCGCATAGCCTTTGTTGCGTTCGCTCCAATCGCACAGCAGCTTGCCGCGCAGGAGGTGGGTGCGTTCGGCGGACGGCTCATCCGCACCGATGGCGTACGCACAGACCTTTTCGGTCGAAGCGACCGGCGCTTGGCGAACGAAATCAAAATCCGGCTCGCGTTTTTCGTAGTGGGAGAGGTATTCCTCGTCGATGAGGCGCAGGAGCGCCTCGATATCCACCGGTCCGTCGATATAAAAGTAGGCGTTGGACGGGTGGTAGAAACGGCGATGGCTCTCCAAAAACGCCTCGTAGGTGAGGTCGGGAATGGAGGCAGGATCACCGCCGGAAACGAAGCGATAGCAGCTGTCGGGATACAGCAGGCGGTTGAGCTCCGCGTTCATACGGCTGTACACCGAGGACAGCGCACCTTTCATCTCGTTGAACACCACGCCCTTGTAGGTGGCGGTGTCGGCAGGGTCACGCAGCTCGTAATGCCAACCCTCCTGCGCAAAGATGCAGGGATTGTCGTAGATAGAGGGGGCAAACACCGCGTCGAGATACACGCGGGTCAGATTCATAAAATCGGTGTCGTTACGGCTGGAAACCGGAAACACCGTCTTATCGGGAAAGGTCATCGCGTTCAAGTAGGTGTTCATCGAGCTTTTCAGCAGTTCGAGGAACGGTTCCTTGACCGGATAACGCTTGGAGCCGCC
>JAFOFS010000251.1 GCA_017387165.1 Clostridia bacterium | reverse complement strand
GGTTTCAACGTAGTAAAAACCGCCGATGCCCTGCAGCAAGCGCCCTTCTTTTTTTACTATACGTTTTACCACCGCCGCGGTCAGTTGAAGAGTCCGCCGAAATCAATCGGCGGGTTCTCCGGGTCCGACGTACCGTCATCCGGCGCATCGGGCGACTCCTGCGCAAGGCTCTGATAATTGCTTGCCTCGCCGGTCTCACCGTTGGCGTCGCAGGTATAGTGAGCCAACACCGTGTCGGTGCCGCTCTGCGTTACGATGATCTCCGCCGTGTACGAAGCCGCCGCTTCGGTCAGCGTCACCTCATACGGGGAAGCGAGAGCCGAAGCTTGCTGGTTGGTCAAAACGGTCACCTTGCCGTTGACGGTAAGCTTGATATCCACGTAGCCGGCGATATCGCCAAGATCGAACGATGCAACCACATCACGATAACCGGAGGATACTTTCAACACAACCTCTGTATCGCGTTTTGCCTTTGTGTCGGGAGCCGGCGTTTGCTCAAAGACGGTACCGGCCGGATAGTCGGCGTTATTGACGTAGACGATGCCGGTCTCTTCGTTAACGTTAAAGCCGGCATCCTTAAACGCCTTGACCGCTTCTTCAAGCTTGGCGCCGATGGTGTTGGGAACAAATTCCTCTTGCTCCATATTGCGACCGCTGCTGATATAGACGGTGACCGCTTTCGTGATCGAGCAAGCTTCGCCCGGTGCCGGGAACGTCTTGATCACACAGCCGGCCTTGATCGTTTCGCTGCTGAGGGTTTCAAACTTCACCTGGAGTCCGACGCCTTCAATCATCGATTTGCACTGCTGCTGAGTGGTGGAGCCGATCTTGATGGTATCCGGAACAAGGATCGTCTGCGCGCCCTGGCTGATCGTCAGGACCAGCTTATGGTTGTCATTGAGCTTAATGCTCTTGCCGGACGGATAGTTTTGGCTGATGACCTTGCCTTCCGGCTCATCGGAGTACTGGTATTCCAGCTCGACGTAGCCGGCGAACGGCTTCAGCTTGTCCCAATCGTCGTCATACATATAGCCGACAAACTGCGGAACGGTGATGGATTCGCCGTCATCCTGTGCGCCGCCAAGGAAGATCTTGCTGAAGACACCCGTTTTCCAAAGCACGATCACGGCAATGATGGCAATAGCCGCCACGACGCCGATCAAAATCGGAATCAGCGGAGCGGAAGGCTTATCTTCATTTTCGTCAGCCTCAGCGGATTTGCCGTCGGTGGAACGAAGAGCGGTAATCGCATCAACGTAACGCGTCGGGCTGTCGTCGACGAAGTATTTGTATTCAAAGCGAATGCCGGGGTTCTGCTTAAAATCGTTGATATCCTTCAGCATCTCGGCGGCCGATTGATACCGGTGCTCGGGATCCTTCTGCATCGCCTTCAACGTAATTTCTTCAAGACCTTCAGGGATATCGGGATTCAGCGTGGACGGCTTTTTCGCTTGGGATTGCAGCTGCATAATGGCCACCGAAACCGCGTTGTCCGCTTCAAACGGCAGCTTGCCGGTCAGCATTTCGTACATCATAATACCAACCGAATACAGATCCGCCTTTTCATCCGTCAGGCCACCGCGTGCTTGCTCGGGGCTGATATAATGTACCGAGCCGATCGCACGGTCGCCGAGACCGGTACGCATGGTGTTATGAGAAAAGTGCGCAATACCGAAATCGGTGACTTTAATGGTACCGTCTGCCAGCAGCATAATATTCTGCGGCTTAATATCGCGGTGCACGATACCCTTGTCGTGAGCATGCTGCAGAGCGCGCAGAATTTGCACGGTGAAATGTACCGCTTCTTTCCAGGAAATACGCTGCTGGTCGATATACTCTTTCAGCGTGATACCGTCGATGTATTCCATCACGATATACTGCTGACGCTCACCGAAATCAACGTCGTACACCTTGACGATATTCGGATGCGACATAATCGCAATTGCCTTGGATTCATTCTTGAAGCGGCGGGTAAACTCCTCGTTGGTCAGAAACTCATCCTTCAGGATTTTGACCGCTACGGAGCGTTCCTCGACGGTATCCTTTGCTTTATAAACGAAAGCCATTCCGCCGACACCGATCAGTTCTTCGATCTCATAGCGACCTTGCAGGCGCTTTCCGATATACTTGTCCATCTTTGTTTCCTCCTATCAAGCGAATAAGCATGCGGTGATGTTGTCGCTGCCGCCGGACATATTGGCGGAAACGATTAACTTCTGCACGGCATCTGCAGGGGATAATTTGCGAAGAATGCGGGTGATCTCTTTGTTCTCAACCATATTGGTCAAACCGTCGGTGCACGCAAGGAGCATCGCACCTTCGGGCAGTTGGATATC
>JAFOFS010000250.1 GCA_017387165.1 Clostridia bacterium | reverse complement strand
GTCACCCTCGACAACCTGTTCGATCAGATCAAGGAAGGCGAGATGAAGGACCTCAACATCATCATCAAGGCAGACGTTCAGGGCTCGGTCGAAGCGGTGCGTCAGTCGCTGGAGAAGCTCTCCAACGAAGAAGTGCGCGTCCGCATCATCCACGGCGCAGCCGGTGCGATCAACGAGAGCGACGTGATGCTCGCCTCGGCGTCCAACGCCATTATCGTCGGCTTTAACGTCCGTCCCGAGCCGACCGCGGCCGACGTCGCCGCTCGCGACAACGTCGATCTGCGTATGTATCGCATCATCTACGACTGCATCGAGGAGATCCAGGCGGCGATCAAGGGCATTATGGCGCCCAAGACCCGCGAGGTCATCCACGGTTACGTCGAAGTCCGTCAGGTGTACCGCATCACCGGCGTCGGTCAGATTGCCGGCTGCTACGTCACCAAGGGCAAGGTGTACCGCAACGACCTCATTCGTATCGTGCGTGACAACATCATCATTGCGGACGATAAGATGGTCTCCCTCAAGCGCTTTAAGGACGACCAGAAGGAAGTGGCCGAAGGCTACGAGTGCGGTATCGGTCTGGAGCGCTTCACCGATCTGCAGGAAGGCGACGTGTTCGAGTCGTATATCATCGAGGAATACCGCGACTAAAAGGAGGGCAATATGCCTAACTATCACATCAGTCATATCAGCGAGTCGATCACCCGTGAGCTGACGGCCATCCTGCGGACGGTCAAGGATCCCCGCGTGGCCGACAATATGGTGAGCATCCTGCGTGTTGACGTCACGCGGGATCTCTCCTATGCGACGGTGCACATCACCTCGCTGGGCGGAATGGACGGCGCGAAGCAGGCCGCCAAGGGTCTGCAGAATGCCGCCGGTTATATGCGGAAGCAGCTGGGGCTGGCGCTCAAATTGCGCCATACCCCCGAGCTGCGCTTCGTGCCGGACGATTCCATCGCGTACAGCGCCCATATCGCCACCATCTTAAACGATCTCAACCGAAAAGAGGAGGAGCCGTCGGATGAGTGAACTCTGTAAGGATATCAGCGTTTCATTCGCCGCCGCGACCTTGTTGTCCGAGCGTGACTGGCTCATTCTGACCCATCAGTACCCCGACGGCGACACGTTGGGCAGCGCCTATGCGCTGTGCCGCGCGTTGCAGCGTACCGGACGAAAGGCGCGGGTGATCTGCGCCGATCCCATCCCCGAAAAGTACGCCTACCTCACCTCCGCGGCGCAAGCCGACGAGGTGAGCGAAGCGCACATCGTGGCGGTGGACGTTGCGGACAGCAAGCTGCTCGGCGCGGAATTTAACGCCGTCTACGGCAAACGGATCGATCTCTGCATCGATCACCACCATTCCAACACCCGTTACGCCTCCCGTCTGCTGCTGCAGGATTGCAGCGCGGCGGCGATGCCGGTCAGCAAGGTGATCGCCGCCATGGGCGTGTCGCTTGACCCCGTCATTGCGGAGGCATTGTACACCGCCATTTCCACCGACACCGGTTGCTTTAAGTACAGCAACACCACCGCCGAGACACATCGCCTGGCGGCGGAGCTGATGGAGCTTGGCGTGTGCGCCGACCGCATCAACCGCGAGATGTTTGACATCAAATCCCGCGCCCGTCTGGAGCTGGAACGGTTGGCGCTGGCGGCGATGCAGTTCCATTTTCACGATCGTCTGGCCATTATGCCGATCACCGCGGAGATGATCCGCCGCGCCGGCGTCGTGGAAAACGATATGGAAGGACTTGCCCCCATTCCCCGTCAGGTAGAGGGCGTGTGGGTTGGCATTATGCTGCGTGAAACGGCGGACGGCGGCTTTAAGGTCAGCTTCCGCACCGGCAACCACGCCGACGCATCGGATATTGCGGCGCGTCTCGGCGGCGGCGGTCACGCCGCAGCGGCCGGTTGCCACATCAACAAACCGCTGGAGGAAACGCTTCGCCTGCTGGTGGATGCCGTTGCCGCAGCGGTGCCGAGCATTACGGAGTAAACGATATGAACGGCATTTTTCTGCTCAACAAATCTCCCGAAATGACCAGCTTTCTCGCCTGTAACGTTACCCGAAAGCTGTTGGGAGTCAAAAAGGCGGGACACGCAGGAACGCTCGATCCGATGGCGGTCGGCGTTTTGCCCATCCTGTGCGGCAATGCGACCCGTGCGCTTGACCTGCTTCCGGTGCAGGACAAGCGGTACACCGCCACCTTCCGCTTCGGCTTGGTCAGCGATACGGAGGATATCTGGGGGGAGGTAACCCCCACCGAACGACCGCTTCCCACACGCGACGCCGTAGAACAGGCGTTGGCGGCGTTTCGCGGCGTGATCCGTCAGGTGCCGCCGATGATGTCGGCGGTACAAAAGGACGGCGTCCGTCTGTACGAGCTGGCCCGTCAGGGCATCGAGATCGAGCGCGAAGCGCGGGAAATCACCGTCTATCGCCTGGAGATCGTTTCGTATAACGAGCAAAGCGGCGAGCTGACGGTGGACTGCGCCTGCTCCAAAGGTACCTACGTCCGCACCATCGGTGCCGACCTCGGTCGGGCGCTCGGCTGCGGCGCGGTGATGACCGCGCTTTGCCGTACCGAAGCGGCCGGATATGCGCTGTCTGCGTGTCACACGCTGGAGCAGCTTCGCGCCATGAGCGAAGAACAGCGGCTGGGCTTGCTGTTGCCGACCGAAACGCTGTTTACGGTGTACCCGTCGATTACCGTGTCCCCCGCGCAGGCCACCCGTTTTCAAAACGGCGGCGGATTGGCGCTCGACCGCCTCAAGACGGCGGTGGACGGCACGGTGCGCGTCTGTGCGCCGGACGGCACCTTCCTCGGTTTGGGAACGCCGCAGGACGGCGAACTGACCGTACGAAAATTGTTCCCGATCTAACACGAAATGAGGTGAATGCTGTTGAACGCGTATCGTTTCCCGTCCGAAGCGGCGGCCTTGCCGCCGGTGGATCGCGCGGTGGCGATCGGCGTGTTTGACGGCGTTCATCTGGCTCACCGCGAGGTGATCGGTCAGGTGGTGGCAGTGGAGGGACTCACCCCGACGGTGCTCACGTTTTCCGATTCGCCGCATACGCTGCCGAAATCCGCTCTGCCGATTGAACCCGACCGCCAGAAACAGTTGTGGTTGTCCCGTCTCGGCATCGAGCAGACGGTCGAAATGGAATTCTCCGCCGTTCGAAGTCTTTCCCCTGCGCAATTCGTACGGGACGTGCTGCACGGTGCGCTGCGCGCCAAACGGGTCGCCTGCGGCGAAAATTTCCGCTTCGGCGCGGAGGCGGCAGGGGACGTGACCCTGCTCACCGCGCTTTGCCGACCGCTCGGCATTGAGGTGCTGGCGGTACCGACCGTGTTGGACGGCGACCAGCCGATCAGCTCCGCCCGCATCCGCCGCTTGCTGGCGGAGGGCGAGATGCAGGAGGCTTCCCGTCTGCTCGGTCACAGCTACGGCATCACCGCCCCCGTCACCGCCGGCAATCGCCTCGGTCGGACGGCAGGCTTTCCCACCCTCAACCAACCGCTTCCGCCCGATGCGGCGTTGCCGAAATTCGGCGTGTACGCCTCGGTTGCGGTGGTGGACGGAAAATCCTACGTCGGCGTCACCAACATCGGCATCAAGCCGACGGTCGGCGCTGACACACCGCTTGCCGAAACGCATCTGCTGGATTTTGCGGAAGAAGCGTACGGCAAGGAGATCACCGTGTACCCCGTGCGCTTGCTCCGCGAGGAGCGGCAGTTTGCGGATACCGACGCGCTGTTTGCGCAGGTGGCCGCCGACGTCGCCGCCGTACGGGAGATGTACCGTCCGCAGGGAACCATCCGTGCGGTCTGGTTTGATTTTGACGACACCCTGCACAGCCGCGTGGAAGCGTGGCGGCAGTTTTCCGTTTTGTTTGTCAACCGCCTGTTCCCCGACGCTCCGCAGGAGGAGCGTGACGCCAAAGCGCACGCGCTGTGGGAAGCCGGCGGCTGCGGACGCGGCTTTTGGCCGCGGGATAACATCGACATCCCCTATCGGGTGCTGTTTGAGGATATCAAGCAGCGCTGGGGCTTGTCCCACGATACCGAGGAATTGATCCGTCTCTGCCATCGCCTTTTTGCCCCCTGCGTGCAGGTTTTTGCGGACACCGTCCCCACCCTGCGTAGATTGCGAGCGGCAGGGCTGAAGGTCGGCATCCTCACCAACGGACATTCCTTCCTGCAAAATCGCAAGCTGTACCACGCCGCCCTCGCCGGCGAGGTGGACGCGGTCGTGGTGGCAGGTGACGAGGGGGTCCAGAAGCCGAATCCCGAACTGTTCCGACGCGTCGCGTGGCGAATGGGTCTGCCGACCGAGGATTGCGTGTACGTCGGGGATAACCCCCGCGCGGATATTGCCGGCGCCACCGCTGCCGCGATGCAGACGCGGTATCTCGACCGCTTCGGTGAACACCTGCTTGAGCCGCGTTACGACGATTTGAACGGTATATTAAATAGTATTATATAAAAGAAAGGACGATCGGTATGCAGGTTTCCCCCTCCATCCTCAATTGCGATTACACCCACCTTGCCGAGGTTGTCCGTTTTGTGGAGCAAAGCGGCGCCGATATGATCCATCTGGACGTGATGGACGGTGTATTCGTGCCCAATTTGAGCTTCGGTCCGCCCGTCATCGCAACCTTGCGACCGCTGACCGATCTGACCTTTGACGTCCATCTGATGATGCAGCATCCCGATCGTCTGATCCGGGCGTTTGCCGACGCCGGCGCCGACATCATCAATTTCCACGTCGAAAGCGACGCCGATATTGCCGCCACCATCGACGCCATTCTGGCGCTGGGGAAAAAGGCGGCGCTGACCGTCAAGCCTCGCACCCCTGCAGAGGCGGTGTTCCCCTACCTCGACAAGCTGTCGCTGGTGCTGGTGATGACGGTGGAGCCCGGCTTTGGCGGACAGGCGTTTATGGCGGATATGCTGCCCAAGGTGGCCGCCATCAAGGCGGAATGCGCGCGTCGCGGCCTGAACGTTCCCGTGCAGGTGGACGGCGGCGTGGCGGCGGATACCGCTCCGCTCTGCGCAGAGGCAGGCGTGGATATCGTCGTGGCAGGCAGTGCTCTGTTTAAAGCGGCGGATCCGGTCGCTCTGGTAGAACAGTTCCACCGTCTGTAAGACAAATACCGCAGCGGACCGCTTCGGCCGCCGCGTTTCCCCAACCGCTTAAAACGGCGGTTTCCTCCAGCAGCGCCCACCCTGCCGCCGACGGCGTGCGGTCGGTCAGCACCGCGCTGTAGCGATCTCCTCGCCACCACAACTCGTCAGCCGGCAGCGCCCAACCGCGGCTGCGGCACGCCGCCAGCAGCTGCAGCAGCGCATCGCCGTCTGCGAAGGTATACACCAGCGGACGAAGTTCCCGAACGACCCGGAGCTTTCCCGCCGTATGCTTTGCCATCCGCGCATCCCCCCTTTTATTTTCACGATATGCAACGGACAATCCGCATGCCCACGAAAGGATGTGACCACCGATGAAGGATTTCAAACGCGGAATTCCGATGACCTTGGAAAAAGGCTCGGCACCCAATCGACCCATTAAAGTGTTGACCGACGTTTCGCGCGTCTATCTGCCGTTGACCTACGGCAACGTGCGTCGCCTCACCCCCGTCGTGGCGGATTACGACACGGTGGAACGCGGCGGTATGCTTGGCAAACCGACCGATCAAGACGATGCGGCGCTGTACAGCTCGGTGACCGGTGTGGTTGCCGGTATGACCCACATTCAACATCCGATCTACGGAGAACTGACCTGTTCGGCGGTTGACCGCATCCTCACCGAAGAACCGGTGGAGGAGCCGTTGCCGCAGATGCCGGACGATCTCACCGCCGAGCAGATCATCGCCGCCTGTCATCAGGCAGGCATCGTCGATGAGCTGGACGGCGTGCAGCTGCATACCAAGCTCCGCTCCTGGGCGGATTTCGACACGCCGCCCTGCCTGCTGCTGGACGCCATCGAGGCGGAACCGTATCAGTCGTGCGCCTACGCCGTGCTGAAAGCCTACGGACGGCAGGTGCTGATCGGTCTGCGCCTGGCGGCTAAAGCCGCCGGTATTCCGATGACCCGTCTGCTGCTGCACACCGCCGAATCCCGCGTTCGCAAAATGGCGGCGCAGTTTGACCCCAACGACATTCGCGAGATCAAACGTCGTCGTTACCCCGTTTTCAACAAGGAGCCCTCCGAATACGAGGGAAAATGCGGCTTTGTCGGCACACAGGCGTGCTTGGCGCTGTACCGCGCGGTTGCATTCGGCGCTCCGCATATCGACGGTTTTCTCACCGTCGCCGGCGATGCGCTGGAAACCTCCTACAATCTGCAGGTGCCGTTCGGCACCCCGATCGAGGATGCGTTGCAAGCGTGCGGCATCGGCAAAAACGTCAGCCTGCTGCTCATCGGTGATGCGCTGACCGGCGTGGAGATTACCGACCGTTCGCTGCCCATCCTGCCGGGTATGACCTGTCTGGTGGCGCTGCGCGATCCCATTCCGTATCGGGTACGCAGCTGCATCGGCTGCGGACAATGCGCCGCCGTCTGCCACAAGGGTCTGCTGCCGTATGAGATCGCCAAGCGATACGAAAATATGCAATACGAACGATTGACTGCTTTAGAGCCCGAAGACTGTGACGGCTGCGGCGTTTGCTCCGCCGTGTGTCCCGCTCACCGTCCCATTGCCCAAACCGTTCTGCAAGCGGGCGAATCGGCAGAGGGCACCATTTTTGTGAATTGGGGGGACGAATCGTGGAATCCATAATCACCCCGTCGCTTCGGGCAGGCCGAAGCGTCATCAGCTATTCCTTTGACGTGCTGATCGCCGTGGCGGCCTTGACCGTCTTCTCGGCGGTGCAGTACGGTCCCCGTCCCGTTTTCGTGGTGCTGATCGCCATCGCCGCGGCAGTAGCCAGCGAAGTACTCGCCTGCCTGCTCTTCGGCAAGCGGATCACCCTCGGTGACGGCACCGCCTTTGTGACCGGCGGTCTGATCGGACTCCTGATGTCCCCCATCGTGCCGATCTACGTGCCGATCGTGGCCTCCGCCTTTGCCATTCTGATCGCCAAGATGCCGTTTGGCGGAAGCGGACGCAATTTGTTTAACCCTGCCGCCGCCGGCGTTGCGCTGGTCACCGTCTGCTTTGAACGGTCGATGGCGGCCTACCCCAACCCGTCGCAAAACCTGCGTCTGGTGTGGGATACCTCCGACGTGTTCTATCAGAACTCGGTCGCTGCCACCCTCAAAAGCGGCGGCACCTCGTTTGAGACCTTCACCGATCTGCTGTTCGGCAGCACGCCGGGAGCGATCGGCTCCACGGCGATCATCGTTCTGATCGCCTGCCTGCTGTTTTTGCGCTTCCGCCGCACCGTTTCGCTGGCCGGCTTTGTCAGTTATATGATCACCTGCACGATTCTGGCCTTGCTGTTCCCCCGTGCGGAAAGTACCTACTGGCACAACGTGATGCTGGAGCTTTGCTCGGGCACGTTGCTTTTCACAGGCGTGTTTTTCCTGAATGACCCGACCACCACCCCCCACCACCGCAGCGGCCGTATCGTCTTCGGCGCGCTGCTCGGTCTGGCGGTGATGGCGCTTCGTCATTTCGGCCGGTACGCCGACGGCGGCTGCTTTGCCGTGCTGATGATGGGACCGCTGTCGTCCATCATCGATCGTTGGACCTGGCAGCTGCACCGTTTTGTGGAAGTGAGGTGGCGCCGTCATGCATAAGCCTACCGCTTCGCACAGCGGATGGAAGCTGACTTCCATCTTCTTTGACACCGCCCTGCGCAACAATTTGGTGTTGGTGCAGGCCATCGGCGTCTGCCCCATCATTATGGCAGGTGCCGACCTCAAGAGCGGCGTCGCACTGGCGCTGTGCACCCTCATTACGCTGCTGCCGCTCAGCCTGCTGATGTCGCTGATCGGTCGCAAGCTCGCCAACTGGCTGCAACCGGCGCTGTATACCCTCGTGGCGTCCGTGCTGCTCGCCGGAACGGCGCTGGTGCTGGATCACTGGATCTCCACCGCGCTATACGCCAAGCTGCATCTGTTCATTCCGCTGATGGCGGTCAACACCATCGTCACCTACCGCGTCGGCGGCTTCTCGATCGGCAACCGCCCTGCCGCCGCGATGATGGACGCACTCGCGTCCGCCTTCGGCTTTGGACTGGTGATCGCGATCGTCAGCGCGCTGCGCGAGCTGGTCGCGAGCAACACCATCTGGAATATCCCCGTCGGCATCACACTGCCGCTGCCGGAAGCGGCGCAGTCGTTTGCCGCCTTCATTCTGCTCGGTCTGATGGCCGCCGCCTTGCAGGGACTGTCCCGTCGCCACCGTTCGGACGATCTCGATGAGGTCGAGCTGCTCGTTCCGGATAAGGAGGTGCGCGAGGATGCTTGAACTGCTTCTTACCTTTTTAGCCGCGGCTCTGTTCTCGAATCTCGTGTTATCCACCGGTTTCGGTTCCTCGCTGCTTCTCCGCGTCACCCGACGCCCGAAGGAATTGCTGTGGTTTTCGGGTACCAGGCTGCTGTTTGCGGTACTGACCACCATCAGCACCTTCTACGTGCTGCCGCTGTTTACCTTTAAAGGCGGTCACTATCTGCGTCCGCTGGCGATTATCGTGGCGGTCACCGTCTTGTATCTGCTGGCGGTGCTGCTGCTCAAAAAAGCGTTGCCTGCGCTGTACAAGCGGGTGGAGCTTTGGTTGCCGATGGCGGCGTACAACAACGTCGTTGTGGGCGTCTGCCTGCTCGCCAATCACCAGATCGCGGTCACTCTGCTCGGTGCGATCGGTATGGCGGCCGGCGCCTGCGTCGGCTTCTGCCTGCTGTCCCTGCTGGTGGCAGAGGCACGCGAGCAGATGGATCATTCGGATATGCCCCGCGCTTTTCGCGGTCTGCCGGTCACCCTGCTGTGGTTTGGGTTGATGGCGCTTGCGATGCTGGGCTTTTCGTCCTCAATTTCCTTTATGTAAAGGAGGGTCACGATGAAACCGCGTAAAATCAAACGGCGCCCCACCTATCGGCGCCGCAATCCTTACCGCCGGCGTTCCCCGATCTGGAAAACACTCGGCGCCGTAGTTGCCTGTATCGGCATCGTGGCGCTCGGCGTGCTCGCCGGTAAATGGCTGCTGAATCGTCCGCAGACCACCCCCGACGTCAGCACACCCTCCTCCACCACCTCGACCGACAGCACCGCTTCGACGACCAACACCCAGACCACCGTCACCCCCGCTCCGCAAAAATCCCTGTCGGGTCTGCGTGCCGTTTATCTGCCGCCGTCGGCGCTGGGGGATACCGCTGCCTTTGCGCAGACGGTGACCGCCGCCAAAGCCGCCGGCTACAACGGCGTGGTGCTGGAGCTGAAGGACACGGTCGGACGGGTGTATTTCCAAGCGGAAAGCGACACCGTCAAAAAAGCCGGCAGCGTGCACGCCACCGCCGTCAGCAAAGCGCAGCTCAAAGCGCTTCTTGCCGTCTGCGAGGAGCAGGATATGCTGGCGGTCGGCTATCTGTACGCCTTTTATGACCGCACCTATCGCTCGATGGATGCCATCATCGAATATTACGCCGAAGGCACCATGACCGATTGGCTGGACAACGCCTACGACAAGGGCGGCAAAACCTGGCTCAACCCGTACAAGCCCGGCGCCCGTCAGTATCTCGTCGGCTTGGGCAAGGAGCTGCAGGAGGTCGGCTTCACCGCCCTCATCTACGACGGCGTCCAGTTCCCGTTCCAGCGTCAGCTGGCATTCTTCGACAGCTCGCTGACCAATCAGCAGAAGCCGGAGATCGCCGTGCTGCAGACCTTTGTCAGCGAGGCGAAAACCGCTTTGACCGGTATGGAGCTCAGCTTCTGCTGCGCAGGCGAATCCGCCACCGGCAGCAACACCGCCATTTACGGAAGCGACAATCCGCTCAAGTTCGGCGGCGATTTCCTCTCCCCGATGCTGCCGCAAAACGGCACGCAGGCGATGCTGGAGAAGATCCGCTTCCGCGCCGATGAGCTGGGCGAAAGCGCCCCCGCGCTGCTGCCGTGGCTGAACGTGAACGGACAAAACGCCAACCAGATCAAGGCCATGCTGAAAGCGGTCGGAGACGGTCCCGTGGTGGTGTATGCCGCCAACGGCAGCTACGATTTCGCCGCCTTGAAAGGCTGATTTCAACAAACGCAATTCGGACTCGACTTCCCCGAAAGGGGCGGTCGAGTCCTTGTTCTTTTTACCGAAAAACAGTGTCAAATTTTGTGAAAATTTTCCAGTTGATTGCAAGGGCTTTTTTTCGAAAAACCCCTTGCAATTTTTATTAAATGCGTATATAATAGTCCCATAAGGGTGCAAAGTGGTGCGAAATGTTTAGAAGTGGGGAATTTTCAACAGTTTCAACCAACTTTTCAACACGGATGTGAAAACGCTGTGAATCCCGTGTGAAGCCGCTGCAATCCACCCGACCACACCAAACCGAAAGGAGGCAGACAGATGCTCGGTAAATATCAACACAACGTAGACGCCAAGGGCCGCTTGTTCGTCCCGGCGAAGTTCCGCGCAGAGCTCGGCGAATCGTTCGTCGCGGCGGCGGTGATGGATCACTGCATCTGCCTGTATTCTCTTGCCGAGTGGAACGAGCGGATGGCCAAGCTGAGCGATCAGCCGATGACCAAAGAGGTCCGCAAGCTGTCCCGTTATCTGGCATCCCACGCCTGCGACGTTGACATCGACGCGCAGGGTCGTATCAATCTGAAAAAAGAGCTGCTTGAGTACGCTTCCATCGAGAAAGAAGCGCTGGTCATCGGTGCCGGCACCCGTGCGGAGATCTGGAACCCGACCATGTACGAGCAGGAAATGGAAGAGATGGACGACGACGAGATCGAAACCGCGCTGGCGGTGGCGCTGTTCTGATGGGCGCCTATCATTTGCCGGTGCTGCTTCAGCCGACCATCGACGCGTTGGACGTCCGACCGGACGGCCTGTACGTGGACGGCACGGCCGGCGGCGGCGGACATTCCTTTGAGATCGCGTCCCGACTGACCACCGGTCATCTTTATTCTCTTGACCGCGATCCCGACGCCATTGCGGAGGCAGGAAAGCGGTTAGCCGGTCTGCCGGCCACGGTGGTGCATTCCAATTTCACCGAGATGGACAAGGTGTTGGCCGCGCACGGCGTGGACGGCGTGGACGGCATTCTGCTGGACATCGGCGTGTCCTCCCACCAGCTGGATACCGCCAACCGCGGCTTCTCGTTCCATATGGACGCACCGCTGGATATGCGCATGAGTCAAAGCGGCCCGACCGCCGCCGATCTGATCAACACCGCCGACGAGCGTGAGATCGCCCGTATCCTCTGGGAATACGGTGAAGAAAAATTTTCCCGACAGATTGCTCGCAACATTGTGGAGGCGCGAAAGGACAAGCCCATCCGCACCACCTTCGAGCTGTCGGATATCATCTGCGAGAGCGTACCTGCCGCCGTACGGCGCGCCGGTCACCCTGCCCGTAAATCCTTCCAAGCGATCCGCATCGCCGTCAACGGCGAGTTGGATTGCCTGTCCGAAGCGCTGGACACCGCGTTCGGTTGCCTGAAGGAAGGCGGACGGTTGGCGATCATCACCTTCCACTCGCTGGAAGATCGCATCGTCAAGCAACGCTTCGCCGCGTGGCGGCAGGGCTGCATCTGCCCTCCGCAATTTCCCGTCTGCGTCTGCGGACGCACTCCGGCTGCCGAACCGGCGATCCGTAAACCGATCGTCGCCACGCCGCAGGAGGAAGCCGAAAATCCACGCAGCCGAAGCGCCAAGCTCCGCTGCATCATCAAGCGACACGAGCCATACAACGATTGAAAGGAGTGAGACCCGATGGCACAGCACGCATACGACCTGTCGATGTTCGAGGAAAAAAAGCCGAACGTCGTCGCGTTAAAACCGAATAAAAAAGCGGTCAGAGCCAACAAGCGCCAGCGTCGGGTCCAATCCACTCTGAATACGTTGGCGACCGTTGCCTGCACCGCGGTGGCGCTTTCCTTCGTATTGCTCGCCATCTTCGCCCGTGTGCGTCTCACCGAGCTGAACACGAGCATTTAGGAGGCACGGGAGCAGACGCAGATCCTGCAGAGCGAAAACGTCCGCCTGAAGGGTGAGATCGCGGAAGTCGCCAGTCCCGACAACGTCGAGGCGTACGCCAAGGAGCACGGGATGGTCAAGGTCGAGCCCAATCA
Organism: Clostridia bacterium; assembly: GCA_017387165.1. Classification (GTDB taxonomy): domain Bacteria; phylum Bacillota; class Clostridia; order Oscillospirales; family Acutalibacteraceae; genus RGIG426. Next base: position 12,468 of record JAFOFS010000250.1, on the reverse strand, counting down.
AATCCACTATTTCTCGGTGGATTCGGTTGACCGCGCCGAGTTGCCCGCCGACGGCGGTGAAAATTTCTTTACCGGCCTTTGGAAGGGTGTCGTCGGCTTGTTTTCGTAATATTCGCCCGCAGGTGTCATACAATAGTGACAGACGCCTGCCTATGCGACCCGAAGGTCCGAGATGAGGATAGTCTTGGACCTTTTTGCTATTTTTAGAGATCATGAAAAGGAGGATTCGACCATGGCAAACGAGAAGCGCACCGCCACCACCAAGCTGCCGACCCGCTCGATGTGGAACCGCAGTATCTGGGTTCTCGTCGTCATGGCGCTGACGGTATTTTGCATTATGGGACGCCTGCTGTACGTGCAGGTATTCCAGCACGATTATTGGTCGTCTCTTGCCGTTTCGCAGCAGATGAGCGACACGCTGGTCGATGCCTCCCGCGGCACCATCTACGACTGCAACTTAAACGTTCTGGCGGAATCGGAGCAGGTATGGACGGTCATTATGGACCCGAGCAACATCCCCGACGAGGACACCGCCGAGACGATCGCCGACGAGCTGTCGGTGATGTTTAAGGTAGACCGCGACCGCCTGTACAACCGTGCCACCGACACCACTTCGCAATACGCCGTCGTGGTACAAAAGATCGAGCGTCCGCTGGTGGAGGAATTCATCGAGTGGGTGGAAAGCAAGGAGCTTTCCGGAGCCGGCGTTTTCCGCATCATTTCCGACTACACCCGTTCGTATCCGCAAGGCTCGCTCGCCTCGACGGTAATCGGCTTCTGCGGTGCCGACTACTACGGCCTGTACGGTCTGGAGGCGCAATACGACGAGGTGCTGGCCGGTATCCCCGGACGCATCGTCACGGCGCAAAACGGCGTTGGCGGCGATATGTCCATCGCCCTGACGTATGAAAAGACGGTGGACGCGGAGGACGGCAACAGTCTGGTGCTGACCATCGATTCCACTATCCAACACTTCGCGGAAAAATATCTGGACGAAGCGATCACCAATTCGCAGGCGACCAACCGCGGCATCTGTTTGGTGATGAACGTCAACACCGGCGCCATCCTCGCCTGCGCGGTTTCGGGCGACTATGATCCCAACGAACCGTTCACCGTGTACGACACCGCCGCGCTGGAGGCCATCCAGCAGATTCAGGACGAGGAAGAACGCGCCGCGGCGCGCACCGCCGCCCTGCAGAAGCAATGGACCAACAAGGCGGTTTCCGAATACTACGAGCCGGGCTCGGTGTTTAAGGTGTTCACCTCCGCCATGGCCGTGGACGCCGGCATTCAGGTGACCGGCGACACCACCTACTGCCCCGGTTATCTGGCCATCGGCCCGGATATCATCAACTGCCACTATCTGGTGGGTCACGGTTCCCAAACCTTTGCGGAAACGCTGTCCCATTCCTGCAACCCGGCGTTTGCCAAGCTGGGTATGGCGATCGGCGGCAGCCTGTACTTCAAATACTTTGTCGGCTTCGGCTTCACCGAGCGCACCGGCATCGATATGCTGGGCGAGGCGGCACCGTCCGAAAGCCTGTATCACGGCAGCAATATGACACCGCTGGAGGTAGCCTGCCAGTCGATGGGTCAGACCTTTAAGGTCACCCCCATTCAAATGATCACCGCCCTCTCGGCGGTCGCCAACGGCGGCTATCTGGTGCAGCCGTACGTCGTGCAGCGTGTGCTGGACGCCAATCAAAACATCGTGTCCGAAACGAAGACCACCGTCAAGCGTCAGGTCATCTCCGCTTCCGCCGCTCTTCAGGTCAACGAAATGATGCAGGCGGCGGTGGACGGCGGCGGCTGCAAGAACGTCTACGTCGCCGGCTACCGCGTGGCCGGTAAATCCGGTACCGCCGACGACACCGAAACCAAAGAGAGCGTGTGGGCGTCGTTTGGTACCTTTGCCCCCGGCAACAACCCCGAAATTGCGGTGTTGGCCATGATCGACGAGCCGCACGGCTCCAACGTCCACGGCAGCTACGTCGCAGCGCCGGTCTGCCGACAGGTCATCGAGGATACCCTCCCCTATCTCGGCATCGAGCCGTTGTATACCGAAAAAGAACTTGCCAATCTGTCCACCACCGCCCCCAACGTCACCGACAAGGAACTGGACACCGCCAAGACCTTGCTCAACAACGCCGGGCTGGACTACACCGTCGTCGGTGACGGACAGACGGTTTTGGACCAGGTGCCCGCCGCGGGTGCCACCATTCCGAAAGAGGGCACCATCGTGCTGTACACCGACAGTGAATCGCTCAGCGAAAACACCGTCGTGCCCAACTTTATCGGAATGTCGCTTACCCAGGCGACCTACGCCGCCTACGCCGCCGACATCAACCTGATCGTATCCGGTCTGAGCGTCGAACACGGCACGGCGATCTGTTCGTCGCAGGAATGGCCGGAAGGCACGGAGATGCCGCTGGGTTCGGTCGTAAACGTACACTTCTCGTATCTGGACGTAGACGACTGAACAGGGGGCTTATCGATGAATTTACGGGAATTACTCGACGGCGTGGCCGCCGTCCGACAGGATGTTTGGATTTCGTCACTCGTCTGTGATTCCCGTGCGGTAACCGCCGGTTGTCTGTTCGTCTGTATCGACGGCGTAGACACCGACGGACACCGCTTCGCCGCCGAGGCGCTGGCAAACGGCGCAGCCGCGGTGGTGGTCGGGAAGGACCTCGGTCTGCCGCAGCAAATTCTCGTTCCCGACACGCGACGCGCGTGGGCGCTGCTCTCCGCCAACTGGTTCGGTCGCCCTGCCGAGCGGCTGCGAGTCGTCGGCGTGACCGGCACCAACGGCAAGACCAGCACCACCTACCTGCTGGCGCAGATGCTGGAGGCCTGCGGCTACACCGTCGGCCTCATCGGCACGGTTGCCCATCGCATCGGCTATCGCACCGTTCCCTCCGCCTCCACCACCCCCGACGCCTACGAGCTGCAGCGGCTGTTGGCGGAAATGGCGGACGAGGGCTGTGATTTCGCGGTGATGGAGGTATCCTCCCACGCGCTGCATCAGCAACGGGTGGCAGGCATCCGCTTCGCCGCCGGCATCTTTACCAATCTGACACAAGATCATTTGGATTATCACCGCACGATGGAGGCCTACTGCGACGCCAAACGGCTGCTCTTTTTACAGAGCGACTGCGCGGTGGCGCAAAAAAGCGATCGGTGGACCGCCCGTATGACCGCGTCGCTTCCCTGCCCCGTGCGCTTGTTCTCCTCAAGCGAGGGCGGCGACGTCTTCGCCAAAGCGGTTTCCTACCGCCCCGACGGCGTAGAATTCACCGTCTGCGCCGACAACCGCGAGCAACGGGTACGGTTGCCGATCCCCGGGGAATTTTCGGTCAGCAACGCGCTGGGGGCGATCGCCGCGGCGTTGGCGCTCGGCTTGCCGTTTGACGCCGTTTGCGGCGCCGTGCCGTATATGCGCGGCGTCAAGGGACGCGCCGAGGTGGTGCCGACCGACACCGATTTCACCGTGCTCATCGATTACGCCCACACCCCCGACGGGCTGGAACAAATCTGTCGGGCGCTGCAGCACGGATTGACCGGGCGCCTGTTCGTGCTGTTTGGCTGCGGCGGTGACCGCGACAAGGGCAAGCGTCCGCAGATGGGGGCGATTGCCGCCCGATACGCCGACTTGACGGTGGTGACCTCGGATAACCCCCGCTCGGAGCAGCCCGACGACATCATCGACGACATCCTGCGCGGCATCCCACCCGGCACGCCGACGGCGGTCATTCCCGACCGCGCCGAGGCAATTCGCTGGGTGCTGACCCAAGCCAAGACGGGAGATACCGTTTTGCTGGCAGGAAAAGGGCACGAAACCGTGCAGATCGTAAAAAATACCGTCCTGCCGCTTGACGAGCGGCGTATCGTGACGGAGGCATTACAAAGAAAGAAGGATTGACCGTATGCAATTACAGCAGCTGCTTGCCGGCGTGGCAACCTACGGCGAAAACCCGGAGATCACCGCGCTGGTCTGCGACTCCCGCAAGGTGACCGCCGGTTGCCTGTTCGTCTGCATCGACGGCGTATCGGTGGATGCCCACCGCTTTGCTGCCGACGCGCTCGCCGCAGGCGCGGCCGCCGTTATGGTGGAGCGTGACCTCGGGCTGGAGCATCAGATTCGGGTGGACAACACCCGTGAGGCGTGGGCGCTGCTGTCAGCCAACTGGTTCGGACATCCGGCCTCACGGCTGAACATCATCGGCATCACCGGCACCAACGGCAAGACCAGCACCACCTATATGCTCAAGCAGATGCTGGAGGCCTGCGGTCACAAGGTCGGTCTCATCGGCACCATTCAAAACCTCATCGGTCAGCGTGTGGTGTCCTCCTCCGCCACCACCCCTGCCGCCTACGAGCTACAGCAGCTGTTTGCGGAGATGGCGGACGAGGGCTGCGACTACGTCGTGATGGAGGTATCCTCCCACGCGCTGCATCAGCGCCGCGTGGCAGGGGTCACCTTTGCGGCCGGTGTGTTCACCAATCTGACCCAGGATCACTTGGATTATCATCACACGATGGAAGAATACTGCGACGCCAAGAAGCTGCTGTTCGCACAGAGCGAATGCGCGGTGGTACAGGCAAAGGACGCATGGGTGGACCGTCTGACCGACGGCTTGACCTGCCCCGTCTACCGCTTCTGCATCGGAGAGAAGGCGGATTTCACCGCCGAAAACCTCCGCTATCGCCCCGACGGCTCGAATTTCACCGTCTGCGCCGGCAACCGCCGCGCGGAGGTGTCCCTCTCGATGCCGGGTGAATTCTCGGTCAACAACGCGCTGGGCGCCATTGCCGCGGCGGTGGCGGTCGGCCTGCCGTTTGACACGGTCTGCGAGGCGATCTCGCAGGTGACGGGAGTCAACGGTCGCGCCGAGATCGTTCCCACGGGACGCGATTTCACGGTGGTGGTGGACTACGCCCACACCCCCGACGGTCTGGAAAAGATCTGCCGGACGCTTCAGCTCGGTCTGCGCGGACGGCTGATCACCGTGTTCGGCTGCACCGGCGACCGCGACCGCACCAAGCGCCCGATCATGGGCGAAATCGCCGCCCGTCTGTCCGATCTGCTGGTGCTGACTTCGGACAATCCCGGCTCGGAAGAGCCGATGGACATCATTGAGGAGGTACTCCCCGGCATTCCCGACGGTACCCCGATGGTCATCCTCCCCGACCGCGAGCAAGCGGTTCGCTGGGCGATTGAGCATGCGCAGGCAGGGGACACCGTCCTGCTGGCAGGCAAAGGACACGAAACCTATCAGATATTAAAAAACCGCACCGTCGAGCTGGACGAACGCAAGATCGTCGCTGAGGTGCTGGCAGGAAAGAAGGATTAACACTATGCCCAATCTGACACAACCGTTGGCGCTTATTGCCGCGGCATTCGTTGCCTTTTTGACGGCGGCACTGCTCGGCAAAAAGGTCATTCCGCTGCTGCACAAGCTGAAATTCGGACAGACCATTTTGGATATTGGTCCGTCCTGGCACAAAAACAAGCAGGGCACCCCCACCATGGGCGGCGTTTTGTTTATTGCCGGTATGCTGCTGGCGGTGATCGTGATGCTGGTATTTTGCGGCACCGTCCTCAACTGGAACATTCTGGCGGAGCCCACCGCGACGCAGGTGCGCCTGTACGGCGGTCTTCTGCTGGCGGTCGGTTGCGGCGCCATCGGCTTTGTGGACGACTACATCAAGATCGTCAAAAAACGCAATCTCGGTCTGACCGACAAGCAAAAGCTGTTTTTGCAGTTCGTGCTGTCCCTCGGCTATGCGCTGCTGCTGTATTTCGGCGGCGCGGACGCCCGCACCTTCTATCTCCCGTTCTTCGGTGAGGTGGACTTCGGTCTGTGGATCATTCCGGTGGTCATCTTCATCGTCGCCGGTGCCTCCAACGCCACCAACATCACCGACGGCGTGGACGGTCTTTGCGGCACCGTCACGGTGTTTGCCGCTATCGCGTTCCTCACCGTCTGCGGTCTGCTGGGCGAGTTTTACCAAGGGCTGGTCTCGGCGGCGCTGATCGGCGGTCTGATGGGCTTCCTGCTGTACAATCTCCATCCGGCGAAGGTGTTTATGGGCGATACCGGCTCGTTGTACATCGGCGGTGCGCTTTGCGGCATTGCGTTCGGCATCGGTCATCCGTTGCTGCTGGTGCCGTTCGGCGTCATCTACATTATGGAAACCCTGTCGGTCATCCTGCAGGTCGGCTATTTCAAGCTGACCCACGGCAAGCGCCTGTTCCGTATGGCCCCCATCCATCACCATTTCGAGATGGGCGGCTGGAACGAAAACCGCATCGTCATCACCTTCTCGCTGATCACGCTGGTGGTTTCCGCGCTGACCGTTTTGTTTATGTGGCTGTAAACTATCCGAAAATCCGACGAAAGGAGAACGCCCGATGGCTTCCGAAACGACGAGCAAAAAAACGCGTTATAAATGGTGGAAGCACATCTTCCGTGCCGCCGGCACGCTGGATGCGCCCTTTATCCTCATTCTGTTGCTGCTGATGGCGATCGGTCTGGTCTGCCTGTTCTCGGCCAGCTACATCTACGCCTCGCATTACGACGGCGATCCGTTCTTCTATATCAAAAAGCAGTTTATCTTCGCGTTGATCGGCATCGTCGCGATGTTTGCGGTGTCCTTCTTTGACTACCACATTCTGCACCGCCTCACCTGGCCGATCTTCGGTCTGTCGGTGTTGCTGCTCATCGTCGTCTTTTTCGTTCCCTCCCCCACCGGCATTCAGCGGTGGATCAACCTGCCGGTCATCGGCGGCTTCCAGCCGTCCGAGCTGGCGAAATTCGGCATTATTTTAGCGTTTGCCCACCTCATTTCCATCAACCACAAGCAGATGAAAAAATTCACCATCGGCTTCGTGCCGTTTGCGGTGTTGCTGTGCTGCGTGGCGGTGCTGGTGCTGTTTGAGCCGCACCTGTCGGGTACCATCCTCATCGTCGCCATCGGCGCCGTGATGATGTTCGTCGGCGGCACGCGTATCTCCTATCTGGCGGTGGTGGCGGCGCTCGGCGTGGCGGCCATCCTGCTGCTGGTCGGCGTATTCGGCTACGAGGCCGACCGCATCGCGGTATGGCAGCGTCCGCTGGAGGTGTTCAACTCCGGCTCGGAAGGACGCGATATGGCGTGGCAGACGGTGCAATCGCTGTACGCCATCGGCTCGGGCGGTCTGATGGGCGTCGGTCTGGGCAACTCGGTGCAAAAGCACCTGTTCCTCCCCGAACCGCAAAACGACTTCATCTTCGCTATCGTATGCGAGGAGCTCGGCTTTGTCGGCGCGGCGATTATCCTGATCTTGTTTGGGTTGCTGGTGTGGCGCGGTATCACCATCAGTATGCGCGCCGCCGATAAATTCGGCGCAATGCTGTCCATCGGCATTGCCGCGCAGATCGGCGTTCAGGTCATCTTGAACGTCATGGTGGTCAGCAACCTGATGCCCAACACCGGCATCGGCTTGCCGTTCTTCAGCTACGGCGGCTCGTCGCTGGTTATGATGATGATGCAAATGGGCGTTATTCTCTCGGTATCCCGTCAGGCGCGGCAGAGCGCACGGCGGCCGGATTCCCCCGAAAAGGAGTAAAACGATGCGTGTATTGATGACAGGCGGCGGTACCGCCGGACATATCAACCCTGCCTTGGCGATCGCGGCGGATATTCGCCGCCGTGTGCCGGATGCGGAATTTCTGTTTGTCGGCGCGACCGGTCGTATGGAAACCGAGCTGGTGCCGAAAGCAGGCTACCCGCTCAAGACGGTCACGGTCAAAGGCTTTTCCCGTCAGCTGACACCGGCAGGCATCGCCCATAACGTCAGCGCCGCGTGGCACGCAGTGACCGCCGGCAGCGCCTGCAAAAAAATACTCAAAGAATTCAAGCCGGATATTGCCATCGGCACCGGCGGTTACGTCAGCGGCCCGATTCTGCGCGCCGCCGCCAAAACGGGCATTCCCGTGGTGGTGCACGAATCCAACGCCCTCCCGGGCGTGACCGTCAAAATGCTGGCGAAATACGCCACCGCCATCTGCCTGCCAACCGAAGCGTCCAAGGCCAAGATGCCGTCCGGCAGCTGTCCGCTGGTGGTGACCGGCAATCCGCTCCGCGCGGAGTTCCTTTCGGTTGATAAAGCCGCGGCAAGAGCCGCCATCGGCGCGGACGACCGTCCGCTGGTGCTGTCCTTCGGCGGCAGTCTCGGCGCCCGTCCGATCAACGAGGCCATGGTGGAGGTGCTGGCGCAAAGCGCCGCGAGCGGTCGCTGCCAACACATCCACGGCACCGGCAAAAACGGCTACGACGATACAGTCGCGGCGTTGCAGGAAAAGGGTGTCCCGACCGACAGGAACGGCATCTCGGTACGCCCGTATATCGACAATATGATCGATTGTATGGCGGCGGCCGACCTGGTCATCTGCCGCTGCGGCGCGATGACCATCAGCGAACTGCCTGCCTGCGGCGTGGCCTCGGTGCTGATTCCCTCCCCCTACGTTGCGGAGAACCACCAGTTCCACAACGCGATGGTGCTGGTCAACAAAGGCGCGGCGGTCTGCATCGAAGAAAAGGATCTGGACGGCAAGACGCTTGCCGCCGCCATCGACCGCCTGTTAGCCGATCCCGCTACCCTGCGAAATATGGGCGAAGCCGCCCGTAAGGACGCCATTCTCGACGCCTCCGACCGTATTTGGGAGGTCATTGAAAAGGCGCTGAACAAATAAAATTCGCACTCTTCTCCTCTGCCCGTCATATGGTGGCAGTGCGGAAGTATTTCCGCAGACAAAGGAGGGAGTGCGTATGTCCCGATTACTGATAGACGGCGGCTATCCGCTGCGCGGCGAAATCGCCGTGCACGGCGCCAAAAACGCGGTGCTGCCGCTGTTGGCCGCCACGCTGCTCGCAGACGGCGAAAGCGTATTACATAACGTACCACCGCTTTCCGACGTCGGCGGTTGCCTGGAAATTCTGACCGACTTCGGCTGCCGCGTGCGGCAGGAGGGCAGGACGGTCACCGTCTGCCCCGACCAAGCGGATAAGCCGGTGATTTCCGACCGCCTGATGCGGCGAATGCGCTCGTCCATCGTGTTTTTGGGCGCGATGATGGCTCGCTTCGGTGAAGCGCATCTCTCCTACCCCGGCGGTTGCGAACTCGGTCCTCGCCCCATCGACCTCCACCTCTCCGCGCTGCGGCAACTGGGGGCGGTCATTACGGAGGAACGGGGACAGCTGCACGCCTGTCTGCCGGACGGGCGGTTTCACGGAGAAACCGTTTCGCTCGCTTTCCCCAGCGTCGGCGCAACCGAAAACATTCTGCTGGCGGCGGTCACCGCCGACGGCGTCACCACTCTGCTCAACGCGGCAAGAGAACCGGAAATTTCCGATCTCGCGGCGTATCTCACCGCCTGCGGAGCGCATATCCATACAGACGGCGGTACCATCCGCATCGAGGGCGTCCCCCGTCTTGCCGCGGCAGAGCACACCGTGATACCCGATCGCATCGAAGCCGCCACCTATTTGGCGGCGATTGCCGCGACCGGAGGCGACGGCACGGTCACCGCCTGCTGTCCGCAGCATATCGACACCGTTCTTCCGCTTTTCTCGGAAATGGGGTGTCAACTGTCGGTGTACGCCGACCGCGTCCGCCTGAAGGCGCCGCGCCGCTTAAAACGTATCCCCTACCTGCGCACCATGCCGTATCCCGGCTTTCCGACCGACGCGGCGGCGCCGCTGCTGGCGGCGGCTACGGTGGCTGACGGCACGGGGGTGTTCGTCGAAAACATCTTTGAATGCCGTTACAAATACGTCGGCGAGCTGCTTCGTATGGGCGCTCGCATCAAGACCGAAGGGCGCGTGGCGGTGGTCGAGGGGGTCAAATCCCTTTCCGGCGCGGCGGTGGATTGCACCGACCTGCGCGGCGGCGCTGCGCTGGTGGTCGCCGCTTTGGCTGCCGAGGGGCGTTCCGCCATCGGTGAATTGCAGCATCTCGACCGCGGCTATGCCGATCCGGAGAGCGGACTCTCCGCCATCGGCGCCCGTATCCGACGGGTCGATCCGTAAAAAACGTAAAAGGAAGTGAAACCGTGAGCGTCACCCGCATTCCGCGAAAACCAAATCAAAAAGAAAACGTCGGCCTGCGTCGGTTTCTGACGACGGTCGCGTTGTTTGTCGCGATCCTCGTGGTGGTCGCGCTCATCATCCATTTCTATCCGCTGGCCAAGGTGCGCCGCGCCGAGCAGGAGCTGATGCAGCAGACCGGACAAAGCGTGTCGGTCGGCAGCACCGGCATCAAGGAGATCCGCGTGTCGGGCAACGACCACCTCCCCACCGAAACCATCCTCGCGGCATCGGGACTGCAGGTCGGTCAGAATTTTATGACGGTCAGCAAATCGGCCGCCGAGCAAAACATTCTGGCCCTCTGCCCCTATCTCAAGAGCGTCAAGATCACCACCCCGTCGGCAGACGTCTTCGTCATCGAGGTGACCGAAAAGACCGCCGTCTGCGCGGTCTACGATAACGGACGCTGGGCGCTGCTGGACGATACGCTGCACACCATCGGCTACCGCGAAATGACCGCCGACACGCCCGACCGCATCCTGTACGTTCGCGGAGCGAAAACGACAGGCGGCAAGCTGGGCGAAGCGGCGCTGGAGCCGCGCACCGCCGCCATTTTGCAGCAGCTGCTGACCGAACTCCGAACGCAGCAGATCACCGGCATCTGCGAGATCGATATGACCAGCCTGACCCATCTGACGATGGTGTGGAACCATCAGATCCGCGTGAAATTGGGCGATGACAGCAACCTCACCTACGAGCTGCGCGTGTTTGCCGGAACGCTGCCGCAGGTCTTAAGCGACTACGGAAAGCACGCCAAGGGCGTTTTGGATATTTCCTCCTACTCCGACGACAACAAGGAAAATAACCAGGTCATCTTCACCCCCACCGACTATATCCGCGAGCCGGATTCCTTCCCTGTCGAGCCGACCGAGCCATCCGTTCCCGAGGGGGAAGAAGTCCCCGAATCGGAAGAAGAAACGGGCGAAGAATAACACGCGAATATTTTTTCAAAAAAGCCGAAATTTTTCGGCTTTTTTTCTTGAAATTGTCAAACAGTTGTGTTATGATAGAATTAAATATACAAGATGTACAACTCTGCATTTGTTTTCGGACGAATGTGATTACTAAAGAGTACGGAGGTATGCACTATGAGCATGGGTCTGCATTTTGATGACGAATTTATGGAAGGTACCCAAATTAAAGTAATCGGCGTCGGCGGCGGCGGCGGAAACGCTGTCAACCGTATGGCGCGTTCGGGTATGGTCGGCGTGGAATTCGTCGCCATCAACACCGACCGCCAGGCGCTTTCTCATTCGCAGGCAACCCAGCGCATCCAGATCGGTGAGAAGCTCACCCGTGGTATGGGCGCCGGCGCCAATCCCGAAAAAGGTCAGCGTGCGGCGGAGGAAAGCCGCGACGAGATCATCGACGCGCTGAAGGGCACCGATATGGTGTTCATCACCGCCGGTATGGGCGGCGGCACCGGTACGGGTGCGGCTCCCGTCGTGGCGGAGATCGCCCGTGAGATGGGCATCCTGACCGTCGGTATCGTCACCAAGCCGTTCGGCTTCGAGGGTCGTCGCCGTATGCAGCAGGCGGAGGAAGGCATCGCCACTCTGCGTGAGCACGTGGACAGCCTGGTGGTCATCCCAAACGATCGCCTGAAGCTGGTCACCGAGACCCGCATCACTCTTGCCAACGCGTTTGAGGTGGCGGATGACGTTCTGCGCCAGGGCGTGCAGTCCATCTCCCAGCTCATCAAGGTTCCGTCGCTGGTCAACCTCGACTTCGCGGACGTCACCTCGGTTATGAAGGACGCCGGCTACGCGCACATGGGCGTCGGCCGCGCCGAAGGTAAGGACAAGGCGATCGAAGCCGCCAAGAGTGCGGTTGCCAGCCCGCTGCTGGAAACCACCATCGACGGCGCACGCGGCGTGCTGATCAACATCACCGCCTCCCCCGACATCGACCTCGAGGACGTGGAGCTGGCCTCCGGCGAGATCTCCCGTATGGCGCATCCGGATGCGAACATCATCTGGGGCGCGGCGTTCGACGAGAATATGGACGACTGCATCAGCGTGACGGTCATCGCCACCGGCTTTGATGAGAAATCCGCCGGCAAGTCGGTCAAGAACGACGATCTGGAGTGGGATTTCATCAGCAAGGCGCGCCCGGTCGAAGCGGCTCCCGCCTCGTCGGCTGCCGGTACGGTCGTTCCCCCGTCGCAGGATAACGACGATTACCTCGACGTGATGACCTACTTCACCAAGAAGAAAGACTAAAAACAAAAAATTCCGATGCGTACGAGTCGTACGCTTAAGGAAAGAAAAAAGCTGTGTAGAAATTTTCTACACAGCTTTTAATTTTGTCTTATACCTTTGCTATTTTAGTTATATT
>JAFOFS010000024.1 GCA_017387165.1 Clostridia bacterium | reverse complement strand
GAACATAACGCACCGTCTTTGGCGGCGGTGAGGCGGCAGCACGCCGTGCAGAGGTGCTGCTTCGCTTCGGCGCAAAGGTTACGGTCATCAGTCCCGACCTCTGCCCTGCTCTCGAAAAAATGAGCAAAGAAAGCGCTGTACGTCACATTCCGCGCAAATATTTCCGCGGCGACTGCACTAATGCGCAGATCTGCATTGCGGCGACGGATGACAACGATCTCAACATCCGCATTGCAACGGAATGCAAGGCAAAAAGTATCCCCGTCAACGTTACATCCCCCGCCGACTACGGCACCTTTTATTTTCCGCGCGTTATCATCCAGGACGATCTGGTGGTCACGGTCGCCGGCGATGCCTCCACTGAGAAAAAACGCCATTTGCGTGACCGACTCAAAAAGCTCATCCCCGACATCATTAAGGAATTGGATTACGAATAAACCAATCACATAAGAAAAGCCGTCGGCTCGCGCCGACGGCTTTTCTTGTTAGAAGAGATCGTTGTTCTTACGGTTCTGATCCTGATTGTTCTTGCGATTCTGGTCGTTGTTGTTTTTGCGGTTCTGATCGTTGTTATTCTTACGGTTCTGGTTGTTCTGCTTGTACTGATCCATCGTTATTCCCTCCTGTAATGTGATGATGAGAAACGACGAATTTCGTTTCTCGCACATAGTTTCCCGTAAAGGGCAAAAAATATACCGATTTTCTGCTTAAATAGCATTGCGCTGTAAACAAAAATATGGTAAAATATTTTAATAATATATTAGGAGGCGAACTGTATGGATGTGCGTGTCGGAGACATTATCGAAATGAAAAAAAATCATCCTTGCGGCAACAAACGTTTCGAGGTACTGCGCATCGGTATGGATTTTCGCCTGCGCTGTCTTGGATGCGACCACGAAATGATGCTCCCCCGCTTAAAAGCGGAGAAAAACATCCGCCGCATCGAACGCAACGAGTAGTGTGCTTTCGTGCATTCCATACTACGAGAAAGGCGGAAGTCCTATGCTGGATAAATTGGAAGGTATTGCCCGCCGATATGAAGAGATCGGGCAAAGTTTATATGACCCCACCGTTACCGTACAACCGGAATTGTTCGCGCGGTTGATGAAAGAAAGCCGCGAACTGCAACCTATTGCCGAGACGTACGCGGAATACAAAAAAGCGATGAGCAATCTTGCAGATGCGGAAGAGCTGCTGTCCGATGCGGGTGATGACAAGGAACTGCGTCTGCTCGCTCAACAGGAATATACCGAGTGCAAGGAAACGATTGTACGACTTAACGATGACCTCAAAATTTTATTGTTGCCGAAGGATCCCAACGATGACCGCAACGTCATCGTAGAAATCCGCGGCGGTGCGGGCGGCGAAGAATCTGCGCTGTTTGCCGGTTCGCTCTATCGGATGTACACAATGTATGCGGAAAAGCAAGGGCTCTCCACTGAAATCGTCGGTGCGAATGAGACCGAACTCGGTGGTTACAAAGAAATTAGTTTTATGATCACGGGACAGGGCGCATACAGCCGTTTCAAATTTGAAAGCGGTGTTCACCGCGTCCAGCGTGTACCCGAGACCGAAACGGGCGGTCGTATTCACACATCTACCGTTACGGTGGCGGTACTGCCCGAGGCAGACGAGGTTGAATTTGATATCAACCCCGCCGATCTGCAAATTGACACCTACCGTTCCAGCGGTGCAGGTGGTCAGCACATCAATAAGACCGAATCCGCCATTCGCATCACTCACCTGCCGACAGGTACCGTGGTCGAATGCCAGGACGAACGCAGTCAGCACAAAAACAAAGATAAAGCGATGCGCGTATTACGCTCTCGCCTGCTCGAACAAAAGCAAGCAGAACAGCAATCTGCCATCGCCGCCGACCGCAAAGCGCAGGTCGGCACAGGCGACCGTAGTGAGCGTATACGTACCTACAATTTCCCGCAAGGACGCGTTACGGACCATCGAATCGGGCTGACGCTGTATAAGATCGACTCGATTATGGACGGCGATCTGAACGAACTGGTCGATGCGCTCATCACCGCCGACCGTGCGGAAAAATTAAAACAAACCGAAAACCAATAACGAGGCTATAACAATGAATACGCAACTGCTTAAACCGACAACCGAAGGCATCAACGAGGCCGCCCGCCTGT
>JAFOFS010000249.1 GCA_017387165.1 Clostridia bacterium | reverse complement strand
CTGAAAGGCGGCGCCTTCCGTCCGGTGATGTACACCGACCACACCGACAGCTGGGGTTGGTATACCGACGTCATCGGCATCGATCCGCAGCCGTTTGAACTGGATACCGAGATGAGCGGCGCATTCGAGGGAATGAAAAACGTCCATATCGTCGAGGACGGCCCGATTCTCACCGAGGTGGAATCCTTCTTCCGTCTGGCGGAATCCAAGGTGCGCCTGTCCTATAAGATCTATAAAGACTTGCCGTATGTGGACGTCAACGCCACCGTTTTGTGGAACGAGCAGCGCAAGGCGCTGAAGATGGAGATCCCGTGCGCGTTAAACGGCACCTTCTACGGCCAGACCGCCTACGGACGTGATATCTTTGAGCAGAACGGCGATGAAGAATTTGCCCAGCGTTATATGGGCATCAGCGAGGATGGCTTCGCGCTGGACGTGTTTAACGACTGCTGCTACGGCTGCAGCGGTAAGGACGGCGTGATGTCGGCGACGCTGCTGCGCGGCGTCGGCTATTGCGTCCATATCATCGGCGATCGACCGCTGATTCAGGATCCGACCCGCTTCATCGACTATACCGAAACCGGTAAACACCACTTCCGCTTCCGCCTGCAAGCCCTTCCGCAGGAGCAGAGCGACCGTGCCGCCACCGATTTTGCTCAGCCGCCGTATGCGCTGAATGCGTTCCCGTGCGGTCAGGGTGTCAAGCAAAAAGGCTTTACGATCGATAACGAGCAGGTGACCCTTGCCGCGATGTACAAGGAGGGGGAGGACACGGTCATCCGCCTCTTTAACGGCTCGGATATCCCGACCTCCTGCACGATGACGTTCGGCGGAAACCGCGCCGAAGCGTCCTTTACGCCGTATGAGATCAAGACCTACCGCTATCGAAACGAGGAATTCGTCCTGCAGGACGCGATTATGTAAAGGGGATAACGATGACACCGATGAAACTGATTTCGCCGCTTAAGGATTACCTGTGGGGCGGCACCAAGCTGAAAACCGATTACAACAAACAGACCGAGCTGGATATCGTGGCGGAGAGCTGGCAGCTTTCCTGCCATAAGGATGGCAGCAGCGTGATCGCAGACGGCGAATACGCCGGTCTGACGCTGCCCGAATGGATCGAAAAGCAGGGAAAAGCGGTGCTCGGCACCAACGCGGAGCGCTTTGAGAATTTCCCGATCCTCATCAAACTGATCGATGCGAAGCAGTCGCTGTCGGTGCAGGTGCATCCGGACAACGAATACGCCCTCCGCGTCGAGGGAGAATACGGCAAGACCGAGATGTGGTACGTCGTGGATTGCGAGGAGGGCGCTTCGCTGGTCTACGGCTTCAAGCACCCCATCTCCAAAGATGAGTTTGCCGCTCGCATTGCGGATAACACCTTGATGGAGGTGGTCAACGCCGTTCCGGTGCAGAAGGGGGATTGCTTCTTTATCGAAGCCGGTACGTTGCACGCCATCGGCGCCGGTCTGCTGATTGCCGAGATCCAGCAAAACTCCAACAGCACCTACCGCGTGTACGACTTCGGTCGCGTGGGTGCTGACGGAAAACCGCGTGAGCTGCATATCGAAAAGGCAAAGGACGTGACGCGGCTGGAACCGCCGACCCGTCCCACCAAGCCGCAGGGCGAGCCGGAAAAGCATAGCGGCTACGTTTCCACCCTGCTGGCGGCTTGTGAGTATTTCACCGCGACCCGCCTGCAGCTTGACGGCGCCTCGTCGTGGAGCGTTGGGGGAGATTCGTTCCATTCGCTGATGTGCTTGGAGGGAACCGCCACGCTGAAAAGCGACAACGGCGACACCGTCCTGCAGAAAGGGGACAGCGTCTTCCTGCAGGCCGGCTACGGCGCCTACACCCTCGACGGCGACGCCGATCTGATTCTCACCACGATCTGAACAAAAAAAGGCTTGCGAGCAGAAACTCGCAAGCCTTTTCTCTTTGAAAATCAGAGCTCGTATACGCCGTCGTTCACCAACGCCTTGATGGCGCTGACGACCTGTTCCTTATCTTCCTTGTAGGTGACACCGTACCACTTGTCCTCGGTAGCCAGCACCGCCACCTGTTTTTCACCCGCGCGAATGAGACCGTCCACCACAAACGGCAGGAAGAACTCGCCCTTTTCGCTGTTCAGGTTT
>JAFOFS010000248.1 GCA_017387165.1 Clostridia bacterium | reverse complement strand
ACCGAACCGTGCCTCGCCCCTTGGGGAGAGGTGACACGCGAAGCGTGACGGAGAGGGGTGTTCATACTCATTGCCTGCCGGCAAATGCGATATACCGCTCCGCGGTATGAAACGCCACGGGCGGCAGATTGCCGCCCCTACAACACGCCGCAAAAGTGTGCCAACCTCTTTGCCTCCCTCTGACGAGGGAGGTGTCACCGTAGGTGACGGAGGGAGAGAGAAAAGTTTCGCACGGGTCGTCGAGGACGCCGACCCCTACAACACGCCGCAAAATTGTGGCAACCCGTAGGGACCGGCGTCCCCGACGGTCCTACCAAAACGGCGGGACCAAGGCCCCGCCCTACGTCTCACCGCGAAATTTGCGCAAAATCCGCCGCCCCTGCGCGGTCACAAATTTACCGGCTGCCATTTTTGAAAATACAGTTGTACTTTCGGTTTGGATATGTTATACTTATTGTGTATAACTGTCGAAAGGGGCGGCGAAATGGAAAAACGGAAACAACTGCGTGCGCAGGCCATGGCGCTGCCTCTTTCCCCGGGCGTTTATCTGATGAAGGATCGCCGCGGAACGGTCATCTACGTCGGCAAGGCGAAGCAGCTGAAAAACCGCGTCAGCCAGTATTTTGGCAGCGACACGGGGCACTCTGCCAAGGTGCGGCGGATGGTGAGTCTGGTGGATACGTTCGACTATATCGTCGCAGACAGCGAGTTTGAGGCGTTGGTGCTGGAATGCTCGCTCATCAAGCAATACGCCCCCAAATACAACGTGCTGCTGAAGGACGACAAAGGCTATCGGTATATTCGCGTGTCGCCGCCGCCCTTTTCCCGTATCAGCGAGGCCAAACAAAAGCAGGAGGACGGCGCGACCTACATCGGTCCGTATATGAGCTCGTTCGGTATTCGCCAGGCGATCGACGAGGCCAGTCGCGTGTTCGGTTTGTCCACCTGCAACCGTACCCTTTGCTACGGTCGCAAGCCGCTTCCCACCGAGCGTCCCTGCCTCAACCATCACATCGGGCAGTGCTGCGCGCCCTGCACCGGTCGGGTGACCGAGGCGGAATACGCCGAACGGGTGGAAAACGCGCTGGATTTTATTTTGCAGGGCTCGTCGGCGATGATCGCTTCGCTGGAACAGCGGATGAACGCCGCCGCCGAGGCGCTGGAATTCGAGCGTGCCGCCGAGCTGCGTGACCGCATCGCCGCCATTCGGCGGATGAGCGACCGCCAGAAAGTGGTGATGTCGCGTGTGCCGGAGCAGGACGTCATCGCAGCAGTGGCGTCGGGTGACCGCGTGTGCGCCGAGGTATTCCGCTTTCAGGGCGGCAGCCTGACCGACAAGGAAGAATTCGTCTGGGACGAGGCGGAAAACACGCCGGCGTTCCGCACCGAGTTTATCAGCCGCTATTATTCCCTGCGGGATCGTATTCCGCCGCAGATCACGGTGGACGGCGACGTCGAGGATGCGGAGCTGCTGGAGCGCTGGCTGACCGAAAAAGCCGGCCGACGGGTGCATATCGTCCAACCGCAGATCGGGCAGCAAGCGCAGCTGACCGAAATGTGCCGCAAGAACGCGGCGGAGCACCTGGCGCGGCAGACCGGTATGAGCGGTCGGGAAACGGCGGCGCTGGACGAACTGGCGCGTTTGCTGGATCTGTCCGCACCGCCGCACCGCATCGAATGCTACGATATTTCCAACACCGCCGGCAGCGACAACGTCGCGGGTATGGTGGTGTATCTGGACGGCAAGCCTGCCAAAGCGGAGTACCGTCTGTTTAAAATCCAATCCATCATCGGGCAGGACGATTACGGCTCGATGCGTGAGGTCCTCTCCCGTCGTATTTTGGAATACGAGGCCAATCGCGGTGAGGAGAGCGGCTTCGGACAGATGCCCGATCTGATTTTGCTGGACGGCGGTAACGAGCACGTGTCGGCGGTCAAGCCGCTGCTGGATGCCGCCGGCTGGACGGTGCCGCTGTACGGCTTGGTGAAGGATGACAAGCACCGCACCCGTGCGATCGCGCACGGAGGAGGGGAAACCGCCATCCGCTCCAACCGCGCCTGCTTTACGCTGCTGTCCTCCATACAGGAGGAAGTCCACCGCTTCGCCATCGGCTATCACCGCCGCTCGCGGAGCAAGAGCAATATCCGCACCTCGCTGACCGCCATCGAGGGCATCGGTCCCACCCGCGCCGCCGAGCTGCTTCGGGTGTTCGGCTCGGTCAAGGCGATCAGCCGCGCCACGGTCGAGCAGCTGCTGACCGTCCGTGGTATGACCCGTCCTGCCGCCGAAGCGGTGGTACGCGCATTGCAACAAAAGGAGAACGAAAATGGCACAGATTCGATTGGATAAACTGGCTGCCGCCACCTTCGGCGTCAGCGAGGAACAAGCCGCCGCCCTCATTATGGAGGGACGGGTGTGGATGGGGGAGACCCCTGCCGATAAGGCCGGCACGCAGGTGCCGGAGGGTACCGTCCTCACTCTGCGCGAGAAAGCAAAAAAATACGCCAGCCGCTCCGGCTACAAGCTGGAACGGGCGCTGGACGTCTGGAGCATCGACCCGACCGGTCTGACCGTCTGCGACATCGGCGCCTCCAACGGCGGCTTCACCGATTGCCTGCTGCAGCGCGGCGCCGCCCGTGTGTTTGCGGTGGACGTGGCGTACGGCATTTTGGAATGGCGGCTGCGCTGTGATGAACGCGTGACCGTGCTGGAGCGCACCAATGCCCGTTATCTCACCCCCGAGCAGCTCGGCGGTACGGTGTGCGATATGGTGACCGCCGACGTCTCCTTTATCTCGCTCAAAAAGATCTTCGGCGCGATGAACGCCGTGCTGAAAGCGGACGGCGAAGCGGTGACCCTCATCAAACCGCAGTTTGAAGCGCCCAAGCAGGCGCTTGGCAAAAACGGCATTGTGAAGGACCCGTCCATTCTGCCCGAATTGTTTCTCTCCATCGCGGATGCGGCGGCAGAGCAGGGCTTGTACTTACGGGCGCTGACCGTTTCGCCCATCCACGGCACCAACGGCAACGTGGAATATCTGGCGCATTGGAGTCGGAAGGATACCCTTACCCGCGAACAGAAAGAAAAAGCGGCGCATGAGGTTCTTTCCTTATCTCCCGACGAATAAAATGTGTTGCATTTTTGCAAACAATCGGTATACTATTAGGTAGAATGTTGTCTTTTTGAACCGCATAGGAGTGTTTTACAATGAGCGACAAGAAAAAAATTCATTTGATCGGTAACTCACATTTGGATATCGTCTGGCTGTGGCAATGGCCGGAGGGCTTTGCGGAGATCAAAGCGACCTACCGCGCCGCGCTGGACAGAATGAAGGATTTTCCCGATTTCACCTTTACGGCGGCGTGCGGCTCGTATTATGAGTGGATCGAGCAGAGCGACCCCGCGATGTT
>JAFOFS010000247.1 GCA_017387165.1 Clostridia bacterium | reverse complement strand
GGCCTCTTGACCCCCAGTCAAGCGCGCTACCAACTGCGCCACACCCGGATACAACCGCTATTCTACCACAACACGTGGCAGAATGCAAGCGGTAATTTCAACTTTTTTTATTTTTTCGGAAAGATTTTTCGTTTGACTCTGCTGCCGAGCGCCCAAGCCCGTTCGCGCAGGCGCACCAAGCGGCGGCGCAGCGGCGAGATCGCCACGCTGACGCGTGCGTAGGCACGCAAAAAGCGGCTTTCCGGCGGAATCCATTTCTCCCCCCGATAAAACCCGTCCATATAGCCGATAACGCGGGACTTCGGCACGCATTCCAGCACCGAGCAGTTGTCCCCCGCGATGATATAGCAATCCTCTTTGACCTCCAGCACGCGATGCAGCACATACGCGTTCGTATGCGGCTGGCGGTACAGCGCCACGTCGCCGCTCCCGAGGTCGCCGTTCACGGCGCGGATGACCACCGACTCGCGGCGGTTGCGCAGCAACGGCCACATACTGCGGCCGACGGTGGTGGACATATATTCACCGTGAGCAAGCAGCTCCTGCTCCAATCCGTTATCAATCATCCAGCATTCCTTCGTCACGTACCGTTTTCACAAAGCGCGCCACGTCCTGCTCCGCCACCTCACGGGCGACGTCGTATTCCGAGAGAAGGGCATCGACCAGTTTTTCCTCGGTCATATTCCCCTCGGCCAGCTTATCCCACAAAAACGCGCCGGTTTCATTCAGGCGAATGATGCCCGAAAACTGCTTGGACGCCTCACCGACTGCGACGATGACCTCCTGCGTGCCGAGCTTGCGGCGCATAAATCCGTTTTTCGTCTTCATCTTAACTCCGCTCCTTCATAAACTGCACGGCTGCCGCCCACGAATTTCGGGCGGGTACGGGCGCAGACCAAATTGGCCTCCCCCACCGACTTGACCGAGGTGCGAACCGGCACCGCCACGGCACGCAGATGCATACCGATCAGCGTATCGCCGATGTCCATACCGAGTTCCGCCTTGACCGTTTCGACCACGACGGGGTCGGCAAAATGCGACCAACAGGCCACCGACCAGCTGCCGCCGGCGTGGGGCTGCGGCAGGACGCTCACAATCTCATAACCGCGTTTCTCCGCGACCGCGCGTTCCAGTACCACACAGCGGTTCAGATGCTCGCAGCATTGCGCCCCGAGCGCCAGACCGTACCGATCGGCAACGGCTGACAAGCCCTCGTACACCGCTTCGGCGGCCTCGGCGCTGCTGCCGTGTCCGATGACGGCGCCGACGATCTCGCTGCTGGAGCAGCCGACGATCAGCAGGTCGCCCGACCTCGGTTTGGCAGCGGCGATCAATTCCTCCGCCGCTTGGGTCACGGCGGTCACAATCGTATTGCGTTCCACGGTATCACCTCATTTCCGATACAATAGTATACCACAACTTTTTTCGGTTTGCAACACCCAAAACGCTCAGATATTGCGTGCTTCCCTGTACACCTCACGCGGTGTCTTGCCGATATGCTCGTAAAACACCTTGCGGAAATACGAGGAGGAGCTGAAGGACAGTTGACTGCTGATCTGCTCCACCGTCAGATCGGTGGTGGAGAGCAGCTCCTTTGCCCGTTCGCAAAGAATCTGACGGCGGACGCGGTTTGGGGTCTCGTTGAGTGTGGACTTGAACAACGCGTACAACCCCGATTCACTCACCCCACAATACGCGGCAACCTCCCCCACCGTCACGTACGGATCGCGACGCATAACCTCCACCGCTTTTTCCACCGTCCGGTGGCGTAGTAAAGACCGGAGATCAGCGCACCGGCCGCCCAGCTGACGGGGTAGCAGGCGTAGATATACTCCGCGCCGAAGGCGGCGGCAAAGTAATAGGCTGCCGGCAGGCGCACTGCCCAGAACATCAGCAGGCTGGAGATGGTAGGCACACGGACTTCACCTGCACCGTTCATATAGGCATTGAACATGTGGTACAGGATAAACAGCCAGTACCAGGGCAGGATCCACCACATGCAGCGGTAACCGACTTCCAGAACGGCAGGCTCCTGATTGAACAGCATCAGTGCGTATTTGCCGACGGAGAGCAGCGGCACCATCAGCACCTGATTGCAGATCATCGTCAGCAGAATGGCAACGCCCAGACCTTT
>JAFOFS010000246.1 GCA_017387165.1 Clostridia bacterium | reverse complement strand
CGCTTTACGTCTTTAAAACCAAGCGTGTGAATTTCCGATATCAAAAGCATTCTCCAGATGACGGATTTCCTTTGCTTTCATCGGAGCACGAGGGTCGGAAAGCACCTCAATTACATCAAATCGCGGTTGCAGATCGGTCGGGTGTTGCACAATGTACCCCATCGACGCCTTAATGATCTTCTGCTGTTTGGCGGCAGTTACCGCCTCGCGAGGCTCGAAATAGGCGTTTTCGCCTCGCGTCTTTACCTCGACAAACACCAGAAACCGTTCGTTTTCGGCAATGATATCCACCTCGCCGAATCGGGAACGATAATTGGTCGCCAACAAACGGTAACCTTTATCAATCAAATAACGAGCCGCAAGTATTTCCCCTGCCGCGCCGCCGGATACCTTCGCCATCGTCATGTCTCCTCAAAAAACTTTCTCAAAAAGGACATACGATGTGCCGGACAAGGCCCGTATTGACGAAGCGCTTCGTAGTGCGCCGCCGTTCCATAGCCTTTGTGCTTGGCAAAACCGTATTGCGGATACTGCGCGTCCAGTTCCAGCAACAAGCGATCACGGCTGACCTTTGCCAGCACCGACGCAGCCGCCACAGAGGCGGACAAGGCGTCACCCTTGATAACCGTACGAGATGGGAAGCGCAAGCCTTTCGGCGTACGGTTGCCATCCACCAGCACCAACGAAGGGGTGATGCTCAGCTGCTCGGCCGCACGGCACATCGCCAAATAGGTGGCATTGAGAATATTCACCTCTTCGATTTCTTCGACTTCCGCAAAGCCGATTCCGTAAGCCAGCGCCTGCGAAGTGATTTGCTCAAACAGCTCCTCACGCTTTTTTTCGGTCAGTTTCTTGGAATCGTTCAGTCCGTCGATCACCAGACCTTCCGGCAAAATCACCGCCGCTGCGCAAACCGGACCGCAAAGCGGACCGCGTCCGGCCTCGTCGATACCTGCTACGATCGGATAACCCTCTTCACGGACACTCTCATCAAATTCCCAGATCGTCATACGTTTTACCTCGCCTCCGAAGGAAACTCAAGGGTCAACGCGCCGAGTTTGCCTCCGCGATATTCATCCAACAACATACGCGCTGCGCGTTCGGTGTTTACCTCACCGCCGGAAACAAGCATACCACGCTTGCGCCCGATCTGTTGCAGCAGATCGTACGCTTCTTCCTCCAGCTCTCCCGTCAGCTTATAACGCTCGCGCAGACAATCCTCGTACTCGCGACGAAGCACCGCCAGCAGAGCGCAAGCCAGTTCTTCTACGTCCAGGATGTCGTCACGCACCGCACCGGTGAAAGCGAGATGCAAGCCGACCGTTTGATCTTGAAACTTCGGCCACAGCACACCGGGCGTATCCAGCAGCAGAATATCCGACGATACCGCATACCAGCGGTTGTCACGCGTGACGCCGGGGCGATCCTCCGCCTTGGCGCTGCTTCCCTTTTGGTTGATGCGATTGATAAAGGAGGATTTGCCGACGTTCGGAATACCGACCACCATGGCCTTGATCTGGCGACCGATCATCCCCTTTTTCTCCCACGCGGCGCGCTGTTCCTCCATAACGCTTTTAATGGTGGCATTCAGTTGTTGCAAGCCTTTTCCCGAACGGCAATCCGCCTCCAAAACCGCATAGCCCTGGCTCCGGAACCACGCACTCCAGCGAGCATTCGCCGCCTTATCCGCCAAATCCGCCTTGTTTAAAATGAGCAACCGCGGTTTGTTTTGCGCCAGCGTCTGCAGATCCGGATTGCGGCTGCTGACCGGGATACGGGCATCCACGATTTCAATGACCATATCCACTTTTCCGAGATCCGCCTCCATACGGCGGCGAGCCTTGGTCATATGCCCCGGAAACCACTGAATATCCTTTGACATATATTCGTTCATCTTTTTTAACTCCGTTATTCGACGCGACCAAAGGGCGCCAGCTTCCAAACAGCCTTCCCCATCACGTCACTCGTTTTGATCAAGCCAACCTCTTCAAAGCGGCTGTCGAGAGAGTCATCGCGATGATCTCCCATCACGAACAGAAAGCCTTCCGGCACCGTCACTTCCATTCCGTACGGTTCATTCTGAAAATGCACGTACGGCTCGTTTAACTGCGTGCCGTTAACAAATACAGCGTCTTTTTCCACACGCACCGTATCACCGCCGACGGCGATCACGCGCTTGACCAGCGGCTCATCCCGTCCGAGAGCAAAATCGACCGAATTGTAGTGCTTATCGGCATCGTAGCGATTGATCACCACGATATCGCCCGGTTTCGGTTCGTAGAAAAAATTGTGCAACAGCAACCGTTCGCCGTTTTGCAGCGTGGTCTGCATCGAGTTGCCCACCACTTCTGCCTGTCGAAAGCCTGCCGCGTAAAGCGCAGTGGCGATCACCAGCGCCGTCACGAGAACCTCCGCCACATCAAACGCACGGCGAAGAAAAGCGGATTTCTTATCCTCCACTGCCCCTCACCTCATTCCACGCCGCCAATGGCGGAAAACGGGTAAAAGCGGAAAATCACTTTTCCGACCAGATTTTCTTCTCTTACACAGCCGATATGCTCGGCGCGGCTGTCACTGGAATTGTTGCGGTGATCACCCATCACAAAGACATGCCCGTCCGGCACCGTGACCTCCATTCCGTGCGGAACGTTCGGGAAATTCGCATTGACATACGGTTCCTCGAGGCGAATTCCGTTCACGTACACCGCATCCTCCGTCACCTCGACCGTATCGCCCGGCAGCCCGATCACACGCTTGATCAGCGGATCCTCCGTATAGCGGTCCACCACCACGATATCTCCTTGCTCCGGTTGGCACCCAACCGTCCAAAGAATCAAGCGATCCTTGTCGTAGAGGGTCGTCTGCATCGAATCGCCATCCACCTCTACCACGCGGAAAAGAAAAATAAACAGCGCGACAAGAACAGCCAGCGCCGTCACCAGCGCCGCCACCCAATCAAACACCAGTTGCAACAACACTTCGGTACGCGACCGAAACTCTTTTTTGGACGATACCTGCACTCCGATCGCCTCCTTTTCCGAATAAAAACAAAAGGTTGCCTCAAAACCTTCAGCGCATCTATCCGCTTCTTGGTTCGAGACAACCCCTTTGTTTCGAATTACTTCAGCAACTCTTTGACCTTCGCAGCCTTACCAACGCGATCACGCAGGTAGTACAGCTTCGCACGGCGAACCTTACCATAGCGGACCACCTTGACTTCCGCAACGCTCGGAGAGTGGAACGGGAACACACGCTCCACGCCGACACCGTAGGAAACACGGCGAACGGTGAAGGTCTTGGCAACGCCGGTACCGCGCATCGCGATCACGGTGCCCTCGAAGTTCTGGATACGCTCGTTGTTGCCTTCGCGGATCTTAACACCCACGCGAACAACGTCGCCGATACCGAACTCCGGCAGTTCCGCCTTCAGGCTGTCAGCAGCAATCAGTTTCAAAGCATCCATTTCAAATTTCCTCCTAAATTTCCAGACATTCATGCCCCACAGGCAGAGGACTATCCGCTTTAATGTAGTGACGCTTGCGCGCCGGTGCATTAATCCGCGTTCGGGCGCAGTACGCCCACGGTCCAATACTTGAGCATTATAACACACGTTTTCACGGATTGCAAGTGTTTTTCACAATTTTTTTCGAAAATATTTGTTGAATCTCACATAAAGACGCCGCCGGTCGTGTCATACAGCTCCAAGCGCAGGGCATCGGCGGCGATTTCCCGTCCGCAGAAATCCGAAATGGCCGACACCAGCAAAGTCGGATTGATCGTCAAGTCGTTTCCGCACGGCAGCGTCACCGTTAGCGTGCAACCTTTTTCGGAGACCTCGGTCATCACGTCCGACAAGTGCGGTTTCAATTCCACCGTCTTGGTTCCGCCCTTCTTAGCTCTCTTTTCTGCCGAGATCTGCGGTTGTTCCAAGAAGGCGTTCAGTTGCTCAACGGTGCAATCCAAATCAATGCGATACCGCGAAAAACCAAGATGGCAGATCTTTTTGACCGCTTCGGCGGCACGCAGTGCTTTCAGACCCTCCGGCATTGCGCGGTTGACCCGATCGACGATTTCTTCCATCGATAAGGTATCGTCGGTCAGGCGAAAATCCATACGCTCGCACAAGCTCTCGTTTCCGAGAGAAAGCGGAGCGGTAAAGGTGATGTACGGATGGCGGTTAAATCCCTCGGTATACCAAAGCGGAATGCCGGCGCGGCGCAAAACGCGCGTCATGGCGCGATTGAGATCCAAATGCGAGATATAACGGGCGCGACCGGTTTTGGAAAACACCAGACGCACCGTATAAAATCCGTTAGCGACGCTCAACGCACACACCCTCCTTCCAGCAAGCCGCACCGCAGCCCTGGCATTGTTGACGGCAATGCGGCGTGGTCTGCGCCTCGTGGGCCTTTTGATTTTCGCGAATGAGGAATTCCTTGGTCACCCCGTAATCGAGATGATCCCAAGGGAGGATTTCCTCGTACGGACGGCGGCGATTGGCGTAAAACGCAGGATCCAAGCCGCACTCGGACAGCGCCTCCGTCCAACGATTGTAATCGAAGTACTCCGACCACGCCTCCAGACGTCCGCCTTTTCGCCACACCGATTCCAAAACAGCGCCAAGGCGACGATCACCACGCGCCAGCACCGCCTCAATGAAGCTGACGGTATTGTCGTGAGTGGACAGGGAGATCTTCTTGGTCGTGACGTTGGCACGGAGATGCGCCTGCTTGTCCGCCAGTTGTTCCGCCGTATCTTGCGGCTCCCATTGGAACGGCGTGAACGGTTTCGGCACGAAGCAGGAGCAGCTGATGGAAATGGTGACGCCTTTCCCCTTCGGGCGGTCGGGATTTTGATAGAAGGCGTTCACGATGCGTTGGCCGAGATCGGCAATTCCTCCCACGTCCTCCATCGTTTCGGTCGGCAAGCCGAGCATAAAGTACAGCTTAACCGCACTCCATCCTGCCTTAAAGGCTTTTCCTGTCGTGCGGAAAATCTCCTCCTCGGTGACGTTCTTGTTGATCGCATCGCGAAGGCGCTGCGTTCCTGCTTCGGGGGCAAAGGTCAAGCCTGCGCGGCGGAGCACGCTCAAGCGCTCGGCCAGCTCCTCCGAAAAGCCGTCCACGCGCAGCGACGGCAGCGAAATGTTGGTGTGTTCCTTTTCGCTCCATTCCAGCAGCAGCGGAAGCAATTCTTCCAGCCGTGTATAATCGCTGGTCGAGAGAGAAGCAAGCGAGAATTCCTCGTAGCCGGTCGAGGCGCAGAGGTCGTGGCTTTGTTTATTGATGACCTCGGGAGATTTCTCGCGAACGGGGCGATAGATAAAGCCTGCCTGACAGAAGCGGCAGCCGCGGATACAGCCGCGGAAAATCTCGCTCTGCGCACGGTCAAACACCACGTCGGTAAACGGAACCACAAAATAATCGGGATAATAGCAGCTGTCCAGATCGCGGATGATGCGCTTTTTCACCACGCTCGGCGCCCCGTCACGCGGCGTCACCGCCGCGATCGTGCCGTCCTTATGATAGGTGACGTCGTACAGCGAGGGGACGTAAACGCCTTCGATCTGCGCCGCACGGCGCAAAAATTCTGCTTTGGTGTAAGAGCCGTCGCGTTTCATCTCGCGATACAGTTCCATCACCTCAAGATCCACCTCTTCTCCCTCGCCGAGGAAAAAGAGATCGAAGAAATCCGCGATCGGCTCGGGATTGCAGGCGCAAGGGCCGCCGGCCACCACCAACGGATACGATTCGTCGCGATCGGCGGCGCGCAGCGGAATTCGTCCCAGATCCAGCATATTGAGAATGGCCGTGAAGCTCATCTCGTACTGCAGCGTGAAGCCGACGAAGTCGAACGCAGTCAGCGGATCGCGGCTTTCCAACGCCCACAAGGGAACGTTCTTTTCGCGCATCAACGCCTCCATATCGGTATCAGGCGCAAACACGCGTTCGCACCACGCCCACGGCTGATGATTAAAAAGACCGTAGAGAATTTTCATTCCCAAATGGGACATACCGACCTCGTACAGGTCGGGAAAGCAAAACGCAAAGCGGACGTCCACCGCGTTTTTATCCTTCATCACACTATTCAATTCACCGCCGGTATAGCGAGAGGGTTTTTGTACCTGTAAAAACAATTCATCCGGATTTGCCATTGCAGAAGCCTCCTGTTCGGAATACTCCTATCATACCAAATCCGGATGAAAATTTCAACCATTATCGTACAATCGCGACCACAAATACAAGCAGACCACGCACAAGCTGATATTTCCCGCAAAAATCAGCAGAATCGAAAGAACGGACAGCACCGTCAGGCATACCGTTGACAAAACCGTTCTGACCTTACCTGCCGGTAAGCATTGCCCGCCGTCCAACGGCCAAATCGGCAGCAAATTGAAGCAGCCGAGCAGCAGGTGAATCCCGATCAGATCCGCGTTTCCGCCGCATAGCAGCAGCGTGCCTGCCGCCAGCAGGTTAACCAGCGGACCGCCGAGCGACACGAGCAGATGGTGACGAAAGCGCAGCGGCGTGTTTTCCAACAGCAGGCACATTCCGAATGCCGAAAAGCGGATTTCCTGCGGACGGTGGCGCAAAAGCAGCAAAACGATCAAATGCCCACACTCGTGCATAACCGCCGCCAGCAAGCACCAAGCGGTCAGTTCCCCTTGCTTCCAGGAGCAAAGAAGCGCCAGCATCGCCGGAAACAGCAGGCTGAAGCGGACGCGCACGCCGCCAACCGTCACGCTCGGTATCACGAGGTCACCTCTTCACTCTTGCCGTCCATCTCCCCTGCCAACCATTCGGCAGCGCTGTCCACCCAGGCGTTTTCCTCCGTCAAGTATTGCCATCCGCTTTTCCATTCCGCATACAGCGAACCGCCCAAAAGACGGAGCACACCAACCGTCGCCAGACAAACGACTACAATCACACATTGGGTGATCAGCAAGGTGGTGGAGTGTTTTTGCCGCTCACTCATACGATGATGCAGATGAGGCCGCTGCAGCCTTCGTTGATGATGCGCTCGACCGTTTCTTTCAGCTTCATTCGTGCATCCATCGGCATGCGCGACAGCTTGTTATGCAGTCCCTCGTTCACCAAGCCGTACAACGAGGTGCCGAAGATATTGGATTCCCAGATCTTACCGGGATTTTCCTCAAACTCGCGCAAGAGGTCGGTAACCAGTTCTTCGGATTGCTTCTCCGAACCGACGATCGGAGAAACCTCGGTCATAATATCGGCGCGAAGCATATGGATGGACGGGGCCTGTGCTTTCAACCGAACACCGTACCGACCCGATTGTTTGATGATTTCGGGCTCTTCCAGCTCCATTTCATCCAAAGACGGCATCACGATGCCGTAGCCGGTTGCCTCCACCTCGTCGAGTGCATTCTTAAACTTCTCATAACGCTTGGCGGTAGACGCCAACTCCATCATACGGTTCATAACCGCCGCTTCGTCCGGCAGTTCAAATCCCGTCACCTCACCGAGCAGGCGATAAAACAACCCGGGTTGAAGCTGTACCGACACGGAAACAGCGCCTTGACCGAGACCGATTTCCTTAACGCGGCTGTTCTCGACGTATTCGCACGCAAGCAGATCTTCCACCAAGCCGGCGCTGTCGCGAAGCTTTTGCAACCCTTCGGTCGCGTGGCGCATCGCTTCCAGCAACGCATGGCGAACCGGATGGCTTTTCTCCAGCGACAGCATCCACCGCGGCAGATCAAACGCCACCTCTCGCACCGGAAACTCGTACAGTACCCGTTCCAGAATCCCACGGATTTCCTCTTCCCCCACCGTCAGACAGTCCACGGGGCAGACCGGCGCGCCGTATGCTTCCTCCAGCTGCGCGGCAAGCTGACGGACGGCGGAGCTTTGCGGCGAGGTGGTATTCAGCAGCACCGCAAACGGCTTGTTGATGCTTTGCAGTTCTTGCACGATACGGCGTTCCGCTTCGGCGTACTCCTCTCGCGGAATGTCTCCGATCGAGCCGTCGGTGGTCACCAGTAAGCCAATCGTCGAGTGCTCGGTGATCACTTTTTGCGTGCCGATCTCGGCCGCCAAATTAAACGGAACCTCCTCGTCAAACCACGGCGTTTTCACCATTCGCGGCGCTTCGTTCTCAATATAGCCGAGAGCCGACGGCACGATATAGCCGACACAATCGATCAACCGCACATCCATACTTGCCGAACGATCGATGGTGATGTGCGCCGCCGTTTCGGGAATGAATTTCGGCTCGGTCGTCATGATGGTGCGCCCTGCCGCCGATTGCGGCAGTTCGTCCACGGTACGTTCCCGCAGCGCGGCATCCTCCATATTCGGCAAAACGAGCGTATCCATAAAACGTTTGATAAAGGTGGATTTTCCCGTCCGCACCGGACCGACGACACCGAGCAAGATTCCGCCGCCCGTACGGGTCGCAATATCCTGATAGATCGAAGTAGATGTCATATCTTGTTTCCTCCTGTCCGCGATTTCTCTTCCGTACACTATACGGACGAATAGTGGAAAATATGACAACCGCCCGACACTTTCGCATCGGGCGGTTTTTCCTTAAAAGGTATAGCGTGGCGCCTCACCGTCGGCCACAAGAATGTAATAGACCGCGTCCGCTCGGGCGGTAAAGGTAGTCTTGCCGCAGTATCCACCCGAAACGATCGGATGGAAGCCGGTGGAGTCTACCGATTCAAATACGGTTAATTCTTTTCCTTCCGCTTCCTCAGCCGAAAAGGTCAGTTCCGTTTCGGTGCTGCCGAAGTTACTCACAAGGCAACACAAGCCGTTATCAAACGCCGCCGCCAAAGCCGGAAGATCGCCATCTACAGCCAAGCGATCCCCCGCCTCAAACACGCGGGCGAATGCCGCAAACGGGTGAATAACAGGGGAAAACTCCAACGTACGGAGATCGATCCAGCCGTTGTAGCGGCTACTGATGGATAAGACATAATACTGCGCCATATCCACTGCGTTATCTTGCATCGCAATCATGGACGCCGCACAGAAGGCAGCCGCATGCTGGCTCTCCAGCATAACGAAACCGCCTCCCTCCGGCCCATAGTTCCATTCGTTCAAATGGGACTCGGTCTGCAAGAAGCCCGCTTCATCCAGCCCTTTTCGGACATACCGTGCCGAAGCAACAATATCGGCCACCTTATCGGTGTAGATATGCCACGAGAAAAAATCCAGCGGACCATCGTTTTCTTTCACGAAGGACAAAAAGTCGTG
>JAFOFS010000023.1 GCA_017387165.1 Clostridia bacterium | reverse complement strand
GTGCATACCGCTGCCGGCCTCACCGTAGATCGGCTTGGGCATAAAGGTGGCGCTCTTGCCGTATTTCAGCGCGGTGTTGTGGATGATGTACTTGATCATCATGGTGGCATCCGCCATATGCACCACCTCGCCCAGCTGCGGCTCGATCTCGTACTGACCGGAAGCCGCCACCTCGGGGTGGTGGTAGTTGATGTCGATGCCCATTTCCTTCATCAGCAGGCACATCTCGCTGCGGCACTCATAGGAGGTGTCGAACGGCTTGGCGATGTGGTAATTCTTCTGCTTGGGCACCACCACGCCGTGTCCCTCGACGGCGGAGTTCCAATAGGACTGCTTCGCGTCCACCGTCGCGCCTACGCAGCGACCCTCCACCTGCCAGGTGACGTCGTCAAACAGGTAGAACTCAAATTCCGGCAGGATCTGCATCTCATCCGCGACGCCGCTGTCCTTCATATACTGCACGGCCGCCTGGATGATGTTGCGCGGATACTGCGCCAACGGGCGGTTTTCGGGCGAATCGATGATCATCGCGTTGCCGGTCATCGACAGGGTCGGAATCTCACAGAACGGATCCACCACAGCGGTATCCGGATCGGGGATAAACACCATATCGCTCTTTTCCACCACGGCGTAGCCGTAGTTGGAGGCATCAAAGCCGATGCCGCTTTTCATCGTATCCTCCGAGAAGTTCTCGGCAGGAATGGTGACGTGGCGATATTGACCGTGAATATCCACCATCTTGAAGTCCACCATTTTGATGTCGTTTTCCTCAATGATCGCCAAAATGTCCTGTACCGTTTTTGCCATTGTTATACCCTCCTATTGTACGATTACTCGATAAACCAACGTCGTGCCGTATTCACTTTCGATCAGCAGATAGGTCGTGCCGGGGGACACCCCTTTTACCAGCATCCCTTCGCCGATCGCAATCGCGGTGTTTTCGGAATAAATGGTCGCGTTCTCCCACGTCATCGCCAACGGCGGAGTGACGTAGCCTCCCACCGCCACCGTCACCGTCAGATTGCCTTGCGCCTGTGCGGAGGTGTACTTGAACGCGGTAATCGCGTTTTGGTGCTCGGCAGGAATCTGGTTCGTTTCCGCCGCTACCGTCGTGGAGGTGGTGGATTGAGTGGAGGTGGTGGATTGGGTGGTGGTGTCGCCCGTCTGCTCGGTCGTGCTTTGGGTAGAGGTGGAGGAACGGGTGGCGCCGCCGCCGTTTTCCTCCGCCGCACCGCGGTCGTCCAACAAGGGAAGCACCGCCGTCGCCGCGCCGACGAGAATCGCCGCCGTCAGCACGATCCCCAGCACGACAAGCAACCACTTGCGGCTTTTTTTGCCCGAAACGGCAACAGGCGGCAACGGCCGATCTCCGCCGATCGCCAAGGCATTTTGCAGCAGCTCCAGCGTCTTATCCGGATGAGCGGTGCGAAACAGATATTTGCCGTCTTTTTTCGCCGCTTCGATGCCGTTGTTGGCGCAGACCTCCAAAAAGCGGGAAACATCGTATTTGGTCAAATCCAGATGCTCCGCCAGATAATACCAGCGTTGCAGCTGCTGATCCATATACTGCAGGTAGCCTTTTTGGAATCGCTCATAATACGACTTCCCGTCTTGGTCGGTCACCGATTGAAACCCGAGCCCAAAAAGCACGTTGATCTGATTGAGGCAATTCCGCTCGATTTCCGCCACCGCTTCGGGCGGCGTATCCGACGGCAGATGCGCCAGTTTATTGCGCAGACGCGCCAGTTCCTGCACCGTGCGATTCACGTTTTCCTGTTGACTCTGGTTGATTTTATAGTGCGTATAGATTTTGGCAACAACCTTATTCAGGTACAAAAAGGTGTTGTTGCAGGCCTGAAAATCGAATTTTTCAAAGCAATCCGCTTTGGTGGTAATGGGGCTGATATGCGCATAATGGTTGGGATCCGGCTTTTTCCGTTTCTTATGGGGGTTGGCTTCCTGCTCTTGCCTCCATTTTTCCTCATCGGCTTGACGCCGCTGATCGCGTTCCGCGTTCTCCTTGTCGGTGTTTTCCCGATCCAAGACGCAGAATTTCCCGAACGCCCCCTCCGGCAGAGCACCCCAAGCCTTTTCGCAGGCAGAGGCAATCACCCGGCTCATACAAGCCGTATAGATGTTTTCCAGTTCTTTATACACGATCGGTTTATCCATTCCCATCTGCCCGTCACCCCCTTGTTTTCAATACGAAAATTATAGCAAAACCGACATTCTTTGTCAAGAAATCCTGTCAAACAAAAAGGACGCCTTGCGGCGTCCTTTTGGGGATGGGTTTATTTCTTCTTTTTGGCAATGGCGCGCTGCACCAGCTTGACCAGCTCCACAACCGGAACGACCAAAATGGCGAGTGCCATCGCGATGCCGTACTCGGTCAGACCGATCGGGGTAAAGCCGAACGCATTCGCGAGGAACGGAATCTCCAAAACCGCGGTGGTCAGCAGCAACGAGCCGATCATCGCCGCCCACAGAATTTTATTCTGCTTCTTGAGGGTGAAGATGGACTTGCGCTGCGAGCGGAGGTTGAAGGAGTGGAAGATCTCGCACATACTCATGGTCAAAAACGCCATGGTCATACCGTGCTCCGAAACGCCGTGCGGCATCGCCAGGCGACCGACCTCAAAGCTGTTGCCGATGATATACGAGAGAATGGTCAGCAGGGTGACCAGCACGCCCTGGTAGGCGATATCAAAGAACAGACCGCCGGCAAAGATGCCCTCCTTGGAGTCACGGGGCGGACGGCTCATCGTATCCGGCTCTGCCTGCTCCATACCCAGCGCCAGCGCAGGGAAGCAGTCGGTGACCAGATTGATAAACAGCAGGTGAACGGGGTTCAGGAGGGTGAAGCCCATCAGCGTGGCGGAGAACACGCCCAGCACCTCGGACATATTGGATGCCAGCAGGAACTGGATCGCCTTGCGGATGTTGTCGTAGAT
>JAFOFS010000245.1 GCA_017387165.1 Clostridia bacterium | reverse complement strand
TCCCTTTTGGGGACCGGTAGCGATATAGTTCCCGTTAATGTAAAGCCGGTATCGACTGTCTGCCGATACACAAATTTCTGTTTTTTCTATGTTGTTGATTGTAAAAACCTTACGGAAGTAAAGAGCCTCTTTGCAAACTCTTGGCTCTTTACTTTTCCATATCCATTGTGCGGAAAACGGCATAGGCTAACTCCTCATTTATAGTTTCAAGCCCGTCGTTGTCAATCCCTCGATGTAGTAGCGATTGGCAAACACAAACAACAGAACCAACGGCAACGAAGCTAAAATGTAGCCCGCAAACTGTACCGGCGTGTTGCTGGAATACTGTCCCGCAAACTGACGGTACAGACCGGCAGATATCGTCCACATTTCCGGATCGGTGATGGTGATACTCGGCCAGACAACGTCGTTCCAGATGCCGATGATCTGGGAAATGGCCTGCGTACACAAAATCGCCTTGGAAAGAGGCAGACAAATACTGAAATAGCACCGCACCTCGGTGCAGCCGTCAATGCGCGCCGCTTCAAAAATGCTTTCCGGCAAACCGTCAAAGTAGGTGCGGAACAGGAAAATAGCACCAACCGAACTACCGAAAATGTTGGGAATGATCAACACCCAATAGCTATTGAGCAACCCCAGATTGTTATACAACATATAACTGGGAACCAGGGTCAGCACGCCAGGCACCATCATCAACGCAATAACCGCAAAATACAGGAATTGCCGACCCGGGAAACGCATACGTGAAAACACGTAAGCAGAAAGCGAAGCCAACGCCATGGTGCCGAGAACGCTTGCTATACCGACGATAAAGGTGTTGAGCATATACACGCCCACAACATCGAATGCCGTTTTGAAGTTGGTAAACCACAACGGCAAGGTGGGGAGCCAAGGCGTATGCAAGAAGTCATCGTGGCTCTTCAAGCCGATGAACACCGCAATAAACAGCGGGTACAACGTCATAAACATCAGCAGCACAATGACGGCGTGCAGGATGACTTGTGCACTGTTCCGGTGCAGTTTTCTGGATTTTTTGAGCACCATATCAGTCATCCCCTTTCTTTTTACGCATGATGAATATCGTCAGTAAAAAGATGGCAATGAACATCACGAAGCCGACTGCGCTGGCATAACCCATACGTCCGGCGGTAAACGCCTTGATGTACATATAGTAACTCGGCACGTAGGTGGTATAACCCGGACCGCCGTTTGTCAGAATCAACTGGTCGTTGTAATCCTGAATGCAGCCGATGAGGCCAAATACCAGAAAATACTTGATCTGTCCGATCAATAGCGGTAAATCGATATGCCAGATACGGCGCAGGGTGGAACAACCGTCCAAAACGCTGCTTTCGATCACCTCGGTGCTGATGTTCATCAAACCGGACATATAGATCAGCACCGCCGTACCGCCCAACCACGGGAAACCCTTGAAGATCAGCGAAAAGATAACCAGATCCTTACTGCCGAGCCAGTTGATAACCGTGCCCTCCGGCACGATATTCATCCCCTGCAAAAGCGAGGTCAGCAATCCGAACTGCGGATCATAGATCTTCTGCCACAACAAGGTGTACACCAAGCCCGGTGCAACGATCGGCAGCAGCACCATCACGCGGTACGCATACTGCATCTTTTTGCTTTTGACACCGAAGATCAACTCCGCTATGATCAGCGGAACGAATATCGAAATCAGCAAACGCGGGATGGCAATCTGGAACATGGTGGGAATGGAGTTGATAAACACTTCATCGGAAAACAGCTCGACAAAGTTATCCAACCCCACAAACACCGGCTCGTTAATAACATCCCAGTCAAAAAACGAACGGTACAAACCGCTGATCGGCGGATAATACGAGGTAATCAGCAGGCCGATGATCAACGGCGCCAGCAGCAGATATGCCAAACGCCCTTTCCATATCCGGTAGGGCAAAGAATCTTTTCTCAGTTTATTGTTCATCTATGCCCTCCTTACTTACCGAACAGAGAATCCATCGTGTCTCCGCCGAGGCTTTCCGGTTTCTCCACATTCAGATCCACGCGGATTCGTTTGGGAATACCGATAAAGACCGAATCGGAAACGTTACGGAACACCAAGGTGACCGTACCCGGCTCATTGACCCCTTCCAAGTAGTTATACGGATAATAGCGGAAAGTGACCAGCCCGTTTTCATCCACGCGGGCTTTATTACCGCTCATACTGCCCTTTCCCTCTACCAGCGCGGCGATATCATCGCCAACCGCCAGTTGGCCGCGTTTGGATACCCGAAGCGTAATATCCACCGGAATACTGGAATCGGCCAGCACCGTTTCCGGGCTGATCGAAACCAGTTCAATGGATACCGTCTGGGAGCGGCAATAATCGAATACCGTTCCGGCCAGCAAGAGTAGCACAATAGCCAACAGAACCAACCATTTGGCTATCTTTTTCATGAGATCACCTCTACTCCTTTATTGTCCAACCGGTCGTATCCAATCCTTGATCGGCAATGATCTTATCCGCATCCGCCTGAGAATATTCGTTCAGTTTCGTGGCGAATTGCTCATCGGTGATATCACCGTAAATCCACTGCTCCAGCAGTTTGTTGCCCTGCTGGCGGTAGTCGGCGGTGTTGGCCGTCAGCCAGCCCGTCGTAGACGGATAGGTCGGGAACGATTGCTGCATCCACTCATCCAGCTCGGACGGGATCCGGCAATCATACGTGGAACCGAGAATCGCACCGCGCTTTTCGGTGACCACCGCAGACAGGTTTTGCGAAGCGGTCATAAACTTGACAAACTCAATGCACGCTTCCTTGACGCCTGCCGGTTTTTCTTCCATGGATTTCTTCAGGAACACCCAGCAAGATTGCACACCCGGCTGATTGGGGCCGGCTTCGGTATGCACCGCCTCCGGCAGATAATCGTAGGTATCGTTGGAAATAACCGGCGGCGGGAACATACCGAACTCAAAGGTCAGGTTGGTGTTGCTGATCATGGTGGGAAGCGCACTCATCTTGTCCTCCCACATGGCAACTCTGCCCTGTTCCCACATT
The DNA here is from genome assembly GCA_017387165.1 of Clostridia bacterium. Classification (GTDB taxonomy): domain Bacteria; phylum Bacillota; class Clostridia; order Oscillospirales; family Acutalibacteraceae; genus RGIG426. The sequence continues at coordinate 1,474 of JAFOFS010000245.1, read as the reverse complement.
TCACTGTAGTCGGTCGTTTCCCAGCCTTCTTCCAGAATCGGACTGGTTTCGGTGTTGTACTTACGCTTGATCTGCTTCCAAATATCCATCGCGTAGGCGTTCTCCAGAGGATTGTAGATGCCCTCCTTGACCGCACGCACACGCTCCAACTGGTCCTGACGACCATCGCCGTTGTAGTCAAACGACGACAACTTATACTGTCCATAGATCGGACCGAGAGAGAACTGCGTATCCCAGTTCTGCAGGTCAATGTTCGTATTGATGCCGTAAGGCGCAAACGCGATATAACCGGCGTCACGGATTTTCTCGCAAGCGGTCATCAGTTGTTCCCACGTTTTGGGAATTTCCAGATTCAACTCCGAGAAAATCGACTTGTTGTAGTAGTACGCCGTCGGGGCGCCGCAATCCAGCGTATACGGAATGGCGACGATCTGCCCCTTCGTGTTGACAATGCTGGTACTGTCAAACAGGTAAGAGGGCCATTGCTCACTCCATTTTTCGTAGCCCTTCTTCCCTTCCGTAACATACGGGTTCGATTCTTCCAGAATGTCACCCAGATCCATAAACCAATCGCTGTCGCCGAACAACGCCGCGCCGCTCAAATTGGTGGCGATATCCATCTGCGTACCCGCTGCCAGACGCGGAAGCATCCACTGGCTGATACCGGCCACGTAGTCGCCTGCCGCCTACGGAGCGGATGTATCCAGCTTGACCGTGACGTTCGGATACATGGCTTCAAATTTCTCGATCAACTCACGCGTGGAGTTGAAGACGTCCGGCGCATTTTCGGTGGCAATCTCGTTGTCGGTCGGGGCATACTCGCCCAGGTTGACAATGATGGTCACCGGCTCACCGTTGTTGATGACTTTGCCGTTCGGGGCGGTGATGCCGCCGACACCGTCGTTTGCGGGCTTCTTGTTGCATCCCGACACGATGGAGCCGAGCAGGGTCAACACCAGCAAGACACTCAATAACCGGCAAAAGCGGCCTTGAAGTTTTTGCATAAGAACTCTCCTTCTTTCAGCGGTGGAGGACAGACCGTTTCCGGTCTGTCACTGCCGAATTACTGCTTTTTCTTTTTCAGCACGATCACCGCGGCAACCGCTGCGACCACTACCACCGCAGCACCCACGACAACCCACACGATCCAATCGGTGTTTGCCGGTTCTTGTGCATCGGGAGCAGCGTCGGTATCGGTTTGCACGTCGTCACCGTTATCCGCCGCCGCAGCGGTGGTCGTGGTGGTGGCATCGCCCTGTTCAGCCGCGGTCGTGGTGGTGGCGTCGCCCGCCACAGTGGTCGTGGTGGTGGCGTCGCCCGTACCGGTCGCGGTCGTGGTGGTGGTATCGCCCTTCTTGGTGGTAGTCGTGGTGTCGCCCTTCTTGGTCGTGGTAGTCGTTGCCTTGGTCGTGGTGGTCGTCTTGGACGTCGTGGTTACGTTCGGCTTGACCGCCTTACCGTTGATCTTCTCGAT
>JAFOFS010000244.1 GCA_017387165.1 Clostridia bacterium | reverse complement strand
GCACGAGGCTGCCAAGGTGCTCGACCTCGAGCATCTGCTGAACCGCAAGCCCAAGGCGCTGTCCGGTGGTCAGCGTCAGCGCGTTGCGCTCGGCCGTGCGATCGTCCGTGAGCCGAAGGTCTTCCTGCTCGACGAGCCGCTGTCCAACCTGGACGCGAAGCTCCGTGCGCAGATGCGTACCGAGTTGTCCAAGCTGCACCTGAAGCTCGGCACCACCTTCATCTATGTTACCCACGACCAGACCGAAGCTATGACCATGGGCGATCGCATCGTGGTTATGAAGGACGGCTTCGTGCAGCAGGTCGATACTCCGCAGAAGCTGTACGACACCCCGTGCAACACCTTCGTTGCCGGCTTCATCGGCAGCCCGCAGATGAACTTCGTCGAGGCGACCCTCATCAAGAAGGACGACAAGTTTGCCATCTCCTTCGGTAACGACGAGCGTCAGAACATCATCCCGCTTCCGGATTCCAAGAACGAAGGCGGCGTGCTGGAAGGCTACGTCGGCAAGAAGGTCCTGATGGGTATCCGTCCGGAAGACGTGCACGACGAGCCCCGTTACCTCGAGGCGATGCCGGAGTGCAAGGTTATGGCCAACACCGAAGTCACCGAGTTGATGGGTGCGGAGACCTACCTGTACCTGAACGTTCTGGGCAACGCTCTGACCGCTCGCGTCGAGCCGACCTCCACCGCCCGCCCGGGTGACGACGTCGAAATCGTTCTGGAGAACAACAAGATCCACCTGTTCGATATCGACACCGAGCTCACCATCTGCAACTAATCGACAAAGCAAAACACCCGATGCTCACGCATCGGGTGTTTTTGTTTTACAAGAAAGTCCCCGTATCGCTTGACACGGGGACTTTGCTTATTGCAACTGCCAGTCGAAATATTCAATCCAGGTTGCCGCATTGAGCACCAAATCGCGACCGGGTTCCTGCGGATAATAGAACAGTTGATACTGCACGATCGATCCGCCGCCAACAAACAGGCAGGAGTCCGTCTCGTCGTCGTACTCGACCGTGTGATTGTTGATTTCCTCGCCGTCCCGTTCCAAAATCATTCCTGTATAGCGGCCGAACTCATCATAGAGACACCATTTCACCGTCGGCGTCTCCCCCACCCATTCGCTTTGATCGGAGATCAATTCGCCTCGTTCACCATAGGTATAGGTGTGGATGGAGGTACCGTAAGACAGGACGCTCGTCTCGGTCAGTTTCTGCCCCCGTTCGTTGTACGTGCGGGTCATCGTCTCGGTTGCGCGGCCGTCGTTGTAGGTGCTGGTTTTGGAAAGCAGCTGTCCTGCCGCGTTGTAGGTATACGTGACGGTGCTCTGATAGCCGTCCGGTTTGCTCACGCTATGGGTCAACAGGTGACCGTCGCCGTCGTACGTATAGGTCTTGGTATAATCGTCCGGATCGTAGGAGGAGTCATAGCTCCAACCGATCCGATTGCCGTTCCCGTCATAGGTGAAGGTTTCGGTCTCGCCGTTTCCGTCCAAATGGGTGCGAATTCTCTTGGTCAGCAGACCGCCCTCGTAGGTATAATCGTATTGCTCCCAATAGTTGGTCGCACTGTCCTCATCGGTGTGCTGCTTCAGCAAGCGCCCCTCGGCATCCCACGTAAAGGTGGTCGTGCGGTTGCCCCACACCGAGGTTGCGGGGTAACCGCTCGCATCGTAGGTGTGAGAGCCAGGGTTTTCTCCCGCTGACCACAGCGGCTGCCACACAAAATGCCGCAGCAGCTCGGCGGCACGCGCGTCGGTGGACGCGGATAGCAGACGGAAGGCCTCGCCGATCTCTCCCCTGCCGATCGCCGCGACCGCACGGTCGTACGAATCGTCCTGCGGGGCAGCGGTGGTCGTGGTGGTCACGGTCGAACCGTCACCTGTGGTGGTCGTGCCGGTCGAGGCGGTGGTTCCGCCGTTTGACTCCTCTGCCGACGGATGGTTACAACCGCACAAACCGAGCAGCACGGCCGCCGTCAGGAAAATCGCCAACATTCGCTTCATCCTATCCACTCTCCTTTTGTCCCCATCATACCACACCCCTCGCAAAAGTGCAAGAAAAAACGCCTGCGGTTGCAGGCGTTTGGGGGTTACTTTTCGTTTTTCTTGAAAATAAAGAATTTGCTGAAGAAATAGTTCATAATCACCACGATCACCGCCAAAATCAGCTTGGCGATCAACTGACCGGTGATGCGGAAGCCGAGCAGCTCAAACGCAAACCCGTCGAAGCCGAGCAGATCGACAAACAGCCACATACCGAGTTCTTCCACCACAAAGCTGAACACGCGAGCCGCCAAAAACTCCAGAAATTCCTTGACCACTACCTGCGGCGCAAAGCTCTTGGAATCAAAGACGAACAGCTTGTTGGTGAAATACGCAAACAGCACCGACACGATCCACGCGATTGCGTTGCTGATGAGGTACAGATCCTCCCCCAGCACCAGCGAGCACAGCCAGAACGTGACGAAGTTGACCAAGGTGGTCAACCCGCCGAACAGCACGTACAACAGCAATTCCTTATGTTTGTTCCACAGTTCACTGATCTTTTTCATCATGGCTCAAATAATCCTTTAAAATATAGATCGGACGGTTTTTCACCTGCACGTACATTTTGGAAATGTATTCACCCAGTACGCCGAGCGCAAACAGCTGAATACCGCCCAGCAGCAACACCAAAATCACCAGCGTCGCATAGCCGGGCACGTTGATACCGAACGCCAGCTTCTGCACCAGCACCACCAGCAAATACAGGAGGGAGCAGAAGGAGCAGAAAAAGCCGACGATGGTGGCCAGCTTCAACGGCATGGTGGAGAAGGCGAAAATCCCCTCCAGCGCATACTTGAACAGGCTGCGGACGTTCCACTTGGACTCGCCGCTTTCCCGCTCCATCACCTCGTACGGAATGTACTTGGTGTTAAAGCCGACGTAGCTGAACAAGCCCTTGGAAAAGCGATGGAACTCGGTCATCTGCAGGATAGCGTCCACCATACTGCGCTTAAGCAGACGGAAATCCGACGCGCCGTTGACAAATTCCACGTCCGAAATCTTGTTGATGATCTTATAAAAAGCGGACTTGACCGACGAGATGAGCTTGTTCTCCTTGCGTGCCGCCTGATACGCGGTCACACAATCCAGCTCCTCATCCTCCGCCATATGGCGCAGCATCTCCACCACCACTTCGGGGCGCTGCTGCAAGTCGGCATCGATCAGGCAGACCAGATCGCCCGACGATTTCTGAAGGCCGGCATAGATGGCGGATTCCTTGCCGAAATTGCGGCTGAAGGACACCACCTTGATAGCGGATTCGGGATGCTCCGCAAACAGACCCTTGAGCTTTCTGTAGGTTTGGTCGCGACTGCCGTCGTTGACAAACACGAACTCATAGTCCGCGACGCCGTTTTCGGCAAACACACGGGTCACCTCGGCATAAAACGCCTCGACGTTCCCCTCCTCGTTGTAGCAAGGTACCACTAACGATAATTTCATTTGCTCATCTCCTTATCAAATTCCGCTGCCCATCGATCAAATTCCGAGAAGGACAGGAACTCAAACTGCACGTCCTCATCCACACCGTAAAACAATTTATACCGCTCATCCCACGGCGCGGAGGTGGGGTCGCCCGTCCAGACGTAGGAACCGTACGGCAATTTGCAGACTTTCACAGTCGTATATCCCGCTTCCACCTGCTTTTGTACGTATTCGTTCCGCTTCATATCGTAGGTATGAATGGTAGAAAAGATGCACAGTACGAAGGTGAGCATGGACAGGGTGGCCGCCAACATCGGAACCGCAAAGCCGGCCTTCGCAAAGCGATCGAACGAGGCGGTTTCCATCACGTGCACGAACAGCAACACACAAGCGGCGATCAGCATAAAATAGGGCGGGAAGAAGCAGCGGGGACCGATCGGGTTGACGATCACCAGCGGAGCGATGAGAATCGGCACGCTGACCAGCAAGAGCAGCAGCTTCCATTTCATCGCTTGCGGCTTCACGCAGAGGAAAATGAGCAGCACGGCACTGCCAAAGTACAAGGCGGCGGCAAGCGCAAACGCCAGCACGGTCAGCATCCGCGAATTGCCCTGACCGGGATTCATCTCCCAGTAGGTGAAAATGCTCTTGGAATAGATGAGGAACAGGCTAAACACGTTCAGCCCCAGCAGCGCCGAACCGGCGTACTTGATCTTTTTGTTGTCGCTTGTCCGCGCATACAGCAGATATACCGCCGCACACAGCACGCTGAAGATAAGCAACACCACGAAGTTGTTGCGGAAGAATTGGGTGAAAATGACCTCCGTCTGCTTGACCAGCGTTTCCTTTAAACCGCCGGTCAAGGCGGTCTCGCGATACCCATCCGAGCCGCTGGCGATGGTGCGGTAGGCGGAATTGGTGAACATATACACCGCGCCTGCCACGCTGCCGACAAAATGCAGAATCGGCGCCAGGAACAGCCGCTTGAAATTGAAAAGCGCAAACAGAATGAGCAGCGCGGAAATGCCGACGTTGTACAGCGTGACGTTCTCCATAAAGAGAGAGGCGAAGAAGCCGATGACCGTCACACCGGCGCAGGTCAACCACGAATAACGCGGAGGCTCGTCCGCGAACAGATTTTTCACCAGCAGAAAATACCCAAACACCAGCAAAATCGGGGGGATATAATTGGAATATCCTGCCGTCCAGACCACCGCCTGCACGAAAATTTGCTTCGGCAGGAGGAAAAACAGCACTGTACCAAACAAATACGGCAACACGCTTTTGGATTCGGCAAACAGCTTCGGGAACAGGCAGACGCACACCAGCGAAACGCCGGTCACCACCATATTCAGCAGTTCACTGCGTGTCAGCAGAAGCACCAACCAGTTGCCCGCGTAGCGACCGTTGTAATTCTCGAAATTGGCCTTCAGGCGATCCAGACCGATGGAGCTGCCCCACGCCCAGTCGTCACCGGAATAGGGGAACAGATACACCAAAAGAGCAAAGACGACGAACAAAAACAGCGTAAATGCCAGCGTCTTTTTGTTGAACTGACATTTTTTGAGTTTGGACATTTTCTTTCACCCACTTTATTGCGCACATATTTCCTTTAGTATAACACACTCTTTTTCAAAAATCAAGGCAATGCGCTTGACAAATGAACGGGTGTGAAGTATCATCAAAGTATAAACAAAAGGAGGATACAGCAATGAAAAAAATTCTGGCTCTCTTTCTCGTCTTTGCCCTGCTGATTACCGTCGCGGCCTGCAATCGTGCCGATGACGCCGCCGGTGATACCACCACCACCACTTCGACCACCACTTCAACCGGCGGCACTACGACCACCACGGCTTCTTCCTTTGTGAAGCCGGCCGGCTGCGTGTCCGTCCTGGAGGTGTCCATCAACCCGTTGTTCCGTCTGTATCTGGACGCGGAGGACGTCGTCTTGGCGGTGGAATGTCTCAACGCGGACGCCATCGCGATGGAAAAGGAACTGAACGTCGTCAACACCAAGTGCGACGTGGCGGTCACCTCGCTGGTATCGGCGGCCAACAATAAAGGCTTCGTGAAAGCCGACACGGTCGTTCGACTCGAGATGGTGGAATCCGGCAAGAGCAACACCGCCGCGCTGATGAGCAAGGCGGAAAGCGCCGTTGCCGGTCTTGCCTCCGATCTGGAGATGACCTTCAGCGTGACGGTTGCGAAGCCGACGGGCGAGGGTGCGACAGAGTCCGACGCCAACCGAACCTCTCTCTCCCCCGAGCATACCGCCGCGACCGAGAAGGCGACCTCCACGACCAAGAAATCGACGACTACCACCACGACCACCAAGGCTGTGGATTACCAAATCAAAGAGCGCACCTACTTCTCCTATTCCCGTCCGGAACAGACCACCGATTACGAGACGGGCGAGGCGTATTGGTATGAGCTCGGTCTCAGCATCAGCTTCTATCCCGAAGGCGGCGAATTTATGGACGGCTCGTGGTACGAACCGGTCTTCTCGGTGTTTGTGGAGAATTTCGTCGAACTGAT
>JAFOFS010000243.1 GCA_017387165.1 Clostridia bacterium | reverse complement strand
TCTCCCTCCCTCTCGGAGGGAGGCTTTTTGTTAGCTCCATTATAACACAAATCGGCAGAGAAAACAACATCTCTGCCGATTTTTATGCGTGTATCCGTAGGGGAGACCTGCGGTCTCCCGCGGGCGAACACAGTTCGCCCCCTACCGTGTTCCGTACCGTGTTCCGAAAACATCCTTATAAGAATCCCAATAACGCCTACTTTTTTCTTTTTTGCTATTGACAAACGCATAAAAGTGGTGTATGATAACTCCAGTACATCGCTTTACCGTAATAAAGCGATAAAACGAAAAGGAGAGTTCACCATGAAAAAGTTAATGGCAATGCTGCTGGTCGTCGTGATGATGGTCGCTCTGTTTGCGGGTTGCAAGCCTGCGGCCGGTGAGAAGACCGATTCCGAATGGATTAAGGAAAACGGCAAACTGATCGTCGGTATGACTTCGTTTGAGCCGATGGATTTCCAGGATAAGAACGGTGACTGGGTTGGTTACGATGCCGAACTCGCGACCAAGTTCGCTGAGTCGCTGGGCGTCGAGGTTGAATTCCAGGTCATCACCTGGTCGAATAAGGTCAACGATCTGAACGACAAGAACATCGATATCGTGTGGAACGGTATGACCCTGACCGATGAGGCCAAGGCGGCAATGTCCTGCTCCAACCCGTATCTGAACAATGCGCAGGTCGTGGTCGTGAAGAAATCCAACGCGCAAAAGTACGCCACCAAAGAAGCGCTTGCCGGTGCGCGGTTTGCGGCGGAGCAGGGTTCTGCTGGCGCCGCCGAGGCGCTCCTGTTGGATTCCGATACGAACCTGGTGGAAAACCAGGCGGCCGCTTTGATGGAAGTAGACGCGGACACCTCCGACGCGGCAGTCATTGACCTGCTGATGGCGGATGCGATGATCGGTGAGGGTACCGCTTATCCCGATCTGGTGGATACGGTCAAGCTGACCACCGAGCAGTACGGTATCGGTATGCGGAAGGGCTCCGACCTCGTGGACGACCTCAATGCCTTCCTGAAGAAGATGTACGAGGACGGCACGATGGAAGCACTGGCGAAAAAGTATCGTGTCCGTGAGGAAATGATCATTCCGCAGTAATTTCATAAACAAAGGGCAGAGGGCGCTTGTCGCCCTCTGCTTTTGTGGGTCTATAAGGTGGTATCGTTTTGGAACAATTTCTCGTCGTCATCAACTCCTTAAATGATGGCTTTGTACAATCTTTAAAACTGTTTGCGATCACGCTGATCGGCGCGTTGCCGCTCGGCCTTATCATCGCGTTCGGCTCGATGAGTCGCTTTTTCCCGTTGCGCTGGCTCAGCCGAACGGTGGTGTGGATCGTCCGCGGAACGCCGTTGATGCTGCAGTTGTTGGTCATTTTCTACGTTCCCGGCATGCTGCTGGGGAGCAGTCCGTGGCCCCGCGATGGCGGTCGCTTTATTGCGGCGGCAGCAGCGTTTATTTTCAACTACGCCTGCTATTTCTCCGAGATCTACCGCGGCGGTATTCAGGGCGTTCCCGTCGGTCAGCAGGAAGCCGGCCGTGTTTTGGGAATGACCAAGCTGCAGATCTTTTTCCGTGTGACCCTTTTGCAGATGGTCAAGCGCATTCTTCCGCCGATGTCCAACGAGATCATCACGTTGGTGAAGGATACCTCGCTGGCGCGTGTGTTGGCCGTCCAGGAGCTCATCTTTATGGGCGATGCGTTCCGTACCGGATGGCAGGGCTATGCCGGTCTTATTTGGCCGTTGTTCTTCACCGGCGTTTACTATCTGCTCTTTAACGGTCTGCTGACCTTGCTGTTTGGCTGGCTGGAGAAGAAGCTCAGCTATTTCAGAATATAAGGGAGGGGAGAACGATGGCGATTTTAGAAGTCAAAAACGTCAAGAAGGCATTCGGCAAAACGCAGGTGCTCAAGGACGTCAGCTTTTCGTTGGAAAAAGGCGAAGTACTGGTTATCATCGGCTCCTCGGGAAGCGGCAAGACCACCTTGCTGCGCTGCTTAAATTTCCTCGAAAAGCCGGATTCCGGCGCGTTTTACTTTGACGGAGAGGAACTGTATACCCCCGAAAAATCCTATACCGACGCCCAGCTGCGCGAAAAAGGACTGCATTTCGGCTTGGTGTTCCAACAGTTTAATCTGTTCCCCCAGTATTCGGTGTTGGCGAATATCACGCTGGCGCCCGATCTGCGCGATCCGTCAAAAAAGGAAGAGCACAAGGAAACCGCGTATCGCTTGCTGGAAAAGATCGGCCTGTCCGACCGCGCCGATGCCTACCCCTGTCAGTTGTCCGGCGGACAGCAGCAGCGCGTGGCGATTGCCCGTGCCCTGGCAATGGAACCCAATATTCTGTGCTTTGACGAGCCGACCTCGGCACTTGACCCCGAACTGACGGGCGAGGTGCTGAAGGTGATTCGCTCGCTCAAAAATTCCGATTCCACCATGATCGTGGTCACCCACGAAATGGCGTTTGCTCGCGACGTGGCGGATAAGGTCATCTTTATGGCGGACGGCGTCATTGAGGAGGCAGGCACTCCTGACGAGATTTTTTACCATCCGCAATCTCCTCGCCTGCAAGCGTTTTTGTCCCGTGTGGAATAATTCCGAAAAGACCGTGTCGCCGCACGGTCTTTTCTTTTTTGCAAAATACGGTTGCAATTTGACAACGGAAATGTTATACTGTAATGGTCAAAAATTGCGTTAGAGAGGTTTAAAGATGGAAATTTTGTATCAGAATTTCTTGGCGTTTACCTGGCAGCAGGTCGTGATGATTCTCGTCGGTTGCCTGCTGATCTATTTGGCGATTGCCAAGGAAATGGAACCCACGCTGCTGTTGCCGATGGGTTTCGGCACGATCCTCGTTAACATTCCGTTTTCGGACGCGCTGGCCGGCCCGATCAAGGAGCTGTATGAAGCCGGTATCGCGAACGAACTGTTTCCGCTGCTCTTGTTCATCGGCATCGGTGCGATGATCGATTTCGGTCCGCTGCTGACCAACCCGAAGCTGATGCTGTTCGGCGCTGCCGCACAGTTCGGTATTTTCTTCACGCTGGCGATGGCGCGTATGTTCTTCCCCGAAATTGACGCTGCCTCCATCGCGATCATCGGTGCGGCGGACGGCCCCACCT
>JAFOFS010000242.1 GCA_017387165.1 Clostridia bacterium | reverse complement strand
GTTCCTGTGGCAAAACGGCGGTCAGTATTACACCGACGACGGCCACTATTCCGCTCTCGGCACGCCGGAGGCGTTCACCGCCTTTAAGCAGACCTGCGAGCTGAATATCAACTACAGCATTCCGGTTGCTTCCAACTACTTCACCCGTTTCCGCACCGGTGATCTGCCGATGATGATCGGGCAGGCGTCCGACTATCTCACCTTTACTTCCGCTGCTCCCGAAATTACCGGCAACTGGGCGATCGCTCCGCTGCCCGGAACGGTGACCGAGGACGGCCTGTGCCGCTACAGCAGCGGCGCCCCGATCGATTGCTCGGTCATTATGAGCCAGAGCGATAAGATCGACGCCTCCTGGGAATTCCTCAAGTGGTGGATGTCGGATGAAACGCAGACCAAATTCGCCAACGAGATCGAGAACCAGCTGGGCATCACCGCCCGCTACTTCTCGGCCAACAAACAGGCGTTTTCCACCTTGTCCTTCTCCCGTGAGGAGATGGAGGTCATCAACACCTTCTTTGACAACAACGTGGAAAGCCAGGCGGTGCTCGGCGGCTACTACACCAGCCGTCATATCCTCAACGCCTGGACCCGCTGCGTGGAAAGCGGCGAGGATTTCCGCGATTCGTGGGAAGAAGCGGTGGAGGATATCGATATCGAGCTGCGCCGAAAGCAGCAGGAATACGGTGTATTTGACGATTGATTGACAGAGGTCGACGGTTATGCAAAAAACATTGGGCAATGCCTTTATGAAAAAAGTGAATATGTATAAGACCGGCGTGCTGTTCGTCCTGCCCTTTTTGGTGCTGTACGTGATTTTCGTGCTGGCGCCCATTGTGGTGGCGGTGTTCCTCAGCCTGACCGATTACAATCTGTTTCAGGAGCCGTCCTTTGTGGGACTGACCAACTACAAGCTGTTGTTTATGGACGACGACGTGTTTATCACGGCGGTCGGCAACACGGCGGTGTTTGCGGTTATCAGCGGTCCGATCGGTCTGATCGCTTCCTTCCTGTTTGCGTGGATCATCAACAAAGCTCCCGCAAGCAAGCTGTTCTCGCTGCTGTTTTACGCTCCGTCGCTGACCAGCGCGATCGCGATGTCGGTGGTGTGGATGTATTTCTTCTCCGCCGACCGCTACGGTCTGATCAACAACGTGCTGTTTAATTTGGGCGTGATCAACGAGCCGATCTTGTGGAACACCGACCCCGACACCATTTTGCTGGTCATCATCGTCATTTCCATATGGCTGAATATGGGCTCCGGCTTTATGGTGTTTCTGGCAGGTCTGAAGAACACCTCGCAGGAGCTGCAGGAGGCCGGTCAGATCGACGGTATCGCCAATCCGCTGCAGGAGCTGATATACATCATCCTGCCGCAGATTCGTCCGCAGATCCTGTTCGGTATCATCAACGCGGTGGTCAATGCGTTCGGTGTGTTCGATATTGCGCTGGTGGTGGCAGGCTTGCCCAGCCCCGACTACGCCGGTCACACCATTGTGGCGCACCTGTACGATTATGCGTTTATCCGTTATGAAATGGGTTATGCCGCTGCCATTTCGGTCGTGCTGTTCCTGTTTACGTTCGGCATCGGTCAGGTGGCTATGAAATTACTCAGCAGTAAGGAATGAGAAGCTATGTCAGTTGAAAAAGGATTGCGCATCCGCCTGCGTAACGGCAAGATCAGCCGCATCACCGTCGGTAAGACCATCGGCTTTTTGCTGCTGACGGCGGTGGCGGTGTTTATGGCGTTGCCGCTGGTATACGTCGTCACGACGGCTCTCAAGCCGCTCAACGAGCTGTTCTATTTCCCTCCGCGCTTTTTCGTGGAGCAGCCGACCCTCAAGAATTTCCAGGATCTGTTTCTGGCGCTGGACGGACTGGACGTGCCGTTCTCCCGTTCGGTGTTCAACAGCGTGTTCGTCACGGTTGTGGTGGTGGCGCTGGTCATCCTCTTCACCTGTATGGCGGCTTACGGCCTGGTGAAGCATAAGGTGCCGTGCGCCAACCTCATCTTCTCGCTCATTCTGATGGGTATGATGTTCTCGCCGTACGTCATTCAGATTCCCAACTACCTCATCGTCAACTCGTTCGGTATGGTGGACAGCTATTGGGCACTGATCATTCCGAAGATCGCGGTGGCGTACAATCTGTTTTTGGTGCGGCAGTTCGTGCAACAGATTCCCGATCCGTTCCTGGAGGCCGCTCGTATCGACGGCGCCGGCGAACTGTCCATTTTCTTCAAGATCGTCGTTCCGTCGCTTAAGCCGGTTATCGCGACCTTGGCGGTGTTCTCGTTCGTCAGCAACTGGAACGACTACTTTACGCCGCTGATCTTTATTCAGGACGAGGCGCTCAAGACGCTGCCGCTGGCGATGCAGATGATCTCGTCGGGCAACTCCATCGCCCGTGCCGGTGCGGCCAGCGCCGCCACCTTCGTGATGGTGCTGCCGACGGTGCTGATCTACGTGCTGATGCAAAAGCACGTGGTGGATTCCATGGCGCATTCGGGTATCAAATAACCATCCCTGTCCACAGGAAAAGGAGTGGAGTTTTCGGTGAAGCATTTCATAAGAATCAGCGGTCTGTTGCTGGCGATGCTGCTGCTGTTTACCTGTCCTCTGACCGTCGGAGCGATCAACCCCGGCGCAGAGCACTCGTATATGGTGGAGGACGATTACGACCAGAGCATCATTCCGCAGACCTATCAATTTGAATACCTCATTGACGGCACCTTCGGTGAGACCAAGCTCAGCACGCCGCAGGATATGTTTATCAGCGAACAGGGCGAGCTGTTTATCGCGGATACCGGCAACCACCGCGTGCTGCGCCTGGATGCGACCGGCAAGCTGTTGCAGACCTACACCACCGGCGGCGACAAGCCGTTTTCCGGTCCGAAGGGCGTGTTCGTGGACGACGAGTATCTCTACGTCGCGGATACCAACAACAAGCGGATCGTCAAGCTGACGCTGACGGGGGAAACGATCGGTGAGGTCGTCCGTCCGGATTCCGACCTCATCAGCGCGGATATTTCGTTTGAACCGACCAAGCTGATGGTCTGCCAAAACGGTCTGATCTACGTCATCGTCGGCAAGGAGTTTATGAGCATTACGCAGGATAACGAGTTTATGGGCTACTTCGGCTCGGAGGACGTGCCGTTCTCGCTGTCCAATATGCTGGTCAATCTGTTCGCTTCGGATATTCAGAAGAAGAAGCTGACCAAGGTGCAGCCGTCTTCCTACAACAACTTCACGCTCGGCTCGGACGGCTTGGTGTACGCCGTCGCCAACAAGCAGAGCGGCCAGATCAAAAAGATCACCTCGGTCGGTGAAAACATCTACGAGGAAAAATTCTACGGCGAGTACGTGTACAACAACAGCAACGTGCTGGTGGCGCCGTCCTATGCGGATATTGCGGTGGATAAAAACGGCATCATCTTCGTCTGTGAGGCCAACTCCCGCAAGATCTATCAGTACGACCGCAAGGGAAATTCCATCGCGGTGTTCGGCGGCGAGGGTACCACCGAGGGCTACTTTGCGATGCCGACCGCCATCGACGTCGATCGCGACGGTCGCGTCTATGTTCTGGATTCCGACCGCGGCGCGGTGCAGGTGTTCACCTCCACCAAATTTATGTCGCAGGTGCTGGAGGCGCTTAACCTCTTCGAAAACGGCGAATACGACCGCGCCTACGAGGCGTGGAACGAGATCGTCCGCCTGAATGCCGGCTATCCGCTGGCGCACGATATGCTCGGTACCATCGAATACAAGCGGAAGAATTATACCGCCGCGATGGCGCATTTCGAGATCTCGGGCAACCAGGAGGAGTACGGCAAAGCCTACGGCGAGCGGATGCACGACCTCATCACCCAGAATTTTGCGCTGGTCGCCATCGGCATCATCGTGGTGGTGCTGGCCGCCGCCTGGGGCTTGGGCAAGCTGAAAAAACTGGTGGATAAATGGAATCGCCAACTGTTCCATATTGCAGGTGATTGATATGAAAAGTGTAATGATGTGCGCGCAGGCGCTGTTTCATCCGCTGGATTGCTTCGATCTGATCAAGCGTGACCGTGAGCGTACCCCGTGGCTGACCATGCTGATTCTGTGGGGGCTGGCGGCGCTTTGCCAGACGGCGAGCGTCTACCTGACCGCCTTTGCGCTGAATCCGAATTTACCGGACGAATCCAATCTGCTGTTGCTGCTGGCGCTGATCTTCGTGCCGCTGTTCTCGTGGGTGGTCGGCTCCTACTCCACCACCACGCTGATGGGCGGCGAGGCGAAGTTTACCGAGGCGCTGACCGGCGCCACCTACAGCTTGGTGCCGTATATCGTGTTTACCCCCCTGCTCATCGGCCTGTCCCACCTGCTCTCTGCCGAAACGGCGGGGCTGTTCACCGCTTTGCGCGTGCTGGTGGTGGTTTGGGTGGTCATTTTGCAGCTGGCCTCGTTTATGCGGCTGAACGACTATGAGTTTATCAAGGGCCTCGGCGTGGCGCTGGTAGGCGTGATCGCCGTGCTGCTGATCTGGGCGGTGGTCATCCTGCTGTTCGTGTTCAGCTATCAGGCATTTTTGTTCTTTAAGGAATTGTATATGGAGCTGAAAAATCAGCAGCTATTTAATTAAGGTATAAGGAGGTGACCCGTGTTGACTGTGCGTAAGCTGGCGGCGCTGTTGTGCTGCCTGGGATGTTTGATCGGTCTGGTCGGCTGCAGCGGTAAGCGTGTGGCGGTCGAGCTGTATAGGGCATCAGAGGACGTCAACCGCAACGCCGAGATCATCGAGCCGACGGAGGTCACTCCGCTGGCGGATAACGGCACCTATGCGATGGAATACGATCCGATCGAGGATCGCGTGAATTTCCGCCTGTCTGCCACCGGCGAGCTGTTGTGGTCAACCGGTGTGACCGAAGAAGAATACGGTCAGGTCATCGAAAACAAGATGACCAAAAAGGCAATCAAACAGTATATCAACGTGAAATATACCGATTACGGGAAAAAGAGCGGTGCGGTGCACAACGGGCACAATACCTGCGAAACGGTGCTTCGCCGTATCCAAGACGGCATCCGCTTTGATTTTACCTTTAACGATTACGATATTTCGCTTTCGCTGGAACTGACCCTGACCGAAAACGGCTTTTCGGCGGTGATCCCGAAGAATTCCATCGACGAAAGCGGCAAGTTCAAGATCACGGGTATGGACGTCCTGCCGATGGCCGGCGCAACCCTCAGCAGCGTGGACGGCTATTTCCTGCTGCCGGACGGCTGTGGCGCCTTGTACCACGTCAACAAGCAACCGACCGGCGAAACCAGCCTGTCTATGGACGTCTACGACACCATGCTGATGGATTTGGATAAGCTGCAGGCGGATACCGCCGACGGTCTGCAAAAGGTGACCGCGCCGGTGTTCGGCATCAAGCATCCGAACAAGGGTCTGTTCGCCAACATCACGTCGGGTGAGGAATGCTGTTCCGTTATGCTGCAGACCGACGGCGGCGTCTACAAGATCAACCGTGTGTATGCGGCGGTGCGTGTCCGCAAACAGTACGCGATGACCA
This sequence comes from Clostridia bacterium, assembly GCA_017387165.1. Classification (GTDB taxonomy): domain Bacteria; phylum Bacillota; class Clostridia; order Oscillospirales; family Acutalibacteraceae; genus RGIG426. The sequence goes on along the minus strand of JAFOFS010000242.1, from coordinate 2,605 downwards.
CCGCCAGCGGCAGTGAGGTCTACGCCTACGAAAAGGACAACAATCTGTCGGATATCCGCATTGCGTATACCTTCTTAAACGGCGAAGACAGCGGCTACGGCGCGATGGCGGCGGCTTACCGCGACTATTTGCTGACAAACGGTCTGCTGAAGCAGACGGTGACGGCGTCGGAAACCTATCCGATGGCGGTTGATTTTCTGCTCGGCGTGCAGCGCGAAACGATGCTGTATAAGGAACTGGTGACCACCACCACCTTCGACCAGGCAGCGACGATGCTGTCCGAATTGACGGCAGGCGGCGCCGCCGTGACCCACAGCATTTTGTACGGCTGGCAGAAAAACGGTTATTACGCTTACCCGTCCTCCTCCAAGATCGCTTCCGCGTTCGGCGGAAAAGCCGGTCTGTCCGATCTGGCGGATTCCACCGCCGCGCAGCTGTACCTGCTGCAAAACTACGTCAACGCCACCAAAGGACAAAAAGGCTTCTCAACCTACACCGACGTGGTGTATCAGATCGATGGCGTGCCGCTGACCGACGGGGAAGAGGAAAAGTATCTGCTCAATCTCGCCACCCAAAAGCCGCGGCTGGATAAGGATATCAAGACCTGCACCGCCGCAGGGGTCGGTCTGGCGGCCGAGGGACTCGGCAGCCTGCTGTACGAGGACTATGAAAAGACCCGCCGCGTTTCGCGTTACGGCTTCAAGCAACAGGCCGCCGACCTGCTGTCCGCCGTGACCGAAAAGCAGATTCCTGCCGCGACCGACGGCTTCGTGCCGTATCTGCTGCCGCAGACCTCCTACGTGTTCAATCTGCCGGCAGACAGCTCGCATTATATGCTGCTGGACGAGGAGGTTCCGTTCCTGCAGATGGTGCTGCACGGTTACCTGCCGTACAGCGCTGCCCAGCCGGGCAACCTCTCCAACGATCTGACCAAAACCAAGCTGGAATGGATTGAATACGGCTATATGCCCACCTTTATGCTGACCTATCAGAACAGCGATCAGCTGAAGGATACCGAATTTAACCTCTTGTTCTCCTCGGAGTATGCCCTCTGGAAAGAGGAGATCACCGCCATCGGCGCGGAATTCTCCGAAAAGCTGGCGGGGGTGTACGACCGGGCAATGGTCAGTCACCAAAAACAAGACGGTGTGGCGACGGTGAAATACGCCGACGGCACCACCGTGCTGATCAACTACAACGACACCGACGTGACCGTCAACGGGACGGTCGTCAAGGCGTGGGATTATGCGGTGATTGCCGCGTAAGACCGACAGTAAGGAAGGGGAAACCGATATGAAAAAGCGACAGAACGGTTTGCGAAAGAGAAAAGCAATCGTCGGCTACGGCTTTATTGCGCCGTGGCTGATCGGCTTTGGTCTGTTTTGCCTGTTTCCGGTCGTCTATTCGCTGATCTTCAGCTTCTCCGAGATCCAGGATCCGACCACCTTCTCCTTTACGATGGTCGGCTTCAAAAACTACTCGGACGCCTTTCTGGTGGATACCGAGTTTCTCCCCACCTTCCTGAAATCCATCGGGGATACGGCGATCAATCTGGTGCTCATTTTGTTCTTCTCCTTCTTTATCGCCATCATCATCAACCGCAAGATCCGCTTCCGCGGCTTCTTCCGTATGGTGTTCTTCCTCCCCGTGATCCTCGGCACCGGCTTTATTTTGGATCAGATCCTCGGTGAAAATCTGCAGGAGCAGTCGGTCACCGTCGTCCGCGAACTGCTGTTTTCGGAGGACGTCGTCCGCACCATGCCGGCCGAGTTTTTGGAAATGATTCAGGAGCTGCTCAACCGCATCACGGTGGTGCTGTGGAACTCCGGCGTTCAGATCCTGCTGTTCCTCACCGGCCTGCAGGGTATTTCCCCGACCATTTACGAGGCCGCCCGTGTGGATGCCGCCGGCGAATGGGAGCAGTTCTGGCTGATCACCCTGCCGCTGATGGCGCCGATGATCCTGCTGACCGTCGTGTTCACGCTGGTATCCGGCTTCACCAACTCCTCCAACGAGGTGCTGGAGTACATTCTGGAAACCGCTTTTGAGAAGAATCATCTGGAACTGTCCGCGGCGATGGGCTGGGTGTACTTCCTGTTTATCATTTTGTTCGTCGGCTTGACCTTCCTGCTGATGCGTAAGCCGATCGCCCGTGTGTCCGACCGCTGAGAGAGAGGGGAAAGATATGAAACGATGGAAAAAACCGATCGCCCGTCCGCCGCTCTCTAAGCCGCAGGTGATCAAATCGGCCAAGAACGTCGGCGGAAAAGCGATTCTCTACGTGCTGTTGATCGGCTTGGCGTTCGTGTTCCTGCAACCGTTCATTTATATGCTGGTCAACTCCTTCAAGACCTACACCGACGTGATGAATATGTCGGTCAAATGGATCCCTCGCGAGGGAACGACCGAGAACTGGAAATTGGCAGCCGAGGCGCTCAATCTCAAAAAGACCTTTTTGAACTCGCTGCTGGTCACGCTGCTGTCCACTCTCGGACACCTGTTCTCTTGCTCCTTCGTGGCGTACGGCTTCACCCGCTTCCGCTTCCCGGGACGGCAGGTGCTGTTCGCTCTGGTGATCTTCAGCATCGTGGTGCCGGTGCAGACC
>JAFOFS010000241.1 GCA_017387165.1 Clostridia bacterium | reverse complement strand
GGGCAGGCACGCGCCGCCCGTATTCTCTGTGACGGCAAGGAAAGCGTGCCGCAGAGTGAGGAATGGTTTGACACCGGCGATCTGGTGCAATACCGCGACGGGCGCTATTATATGGCCGGTCGCTCGGACGACCTGATCGTCTGTAAGGATGGCGAAAACCTCAACCCGACGCTGGCGGAAGCGGCGCTTGCCACCCCCGGCATTGACAAGCTCTGCGTGTTCCGTCGGGCGGATAAGCGCGTGGCGCTGGTGGCGTCGGTACCCGGCTGCTTTGCTGCCGATCGGATTACGGCGCTGTTTGCGGCGTTGTCCGAGAAGATCGCCGCCGCCAAGCTGGAACGGGTGATTCGCACCGTTTATTTCACCGGCGATGCGCTGCTGGCGCCCGGTGAGTTCAAACTGTCCCGCAGCAGCGTGGCTGCCCGTATCGAAAGCGGTGCCTTGCGGGTGTTTTCTCCTGCGGAGCTGGGCGAACGGGGCGAAGCGCTGTTTGCCGGTCTGGAGCAGGATCTGGCGGCGCTGTTCGCGGAGGTGCTGGGCAAGGACGTGGCGGAAATCGGTCGCGACAGCCACTTCTTCCGTGATCTGGGCGGCACCAGTATGGATTACTATGCGCTGTTGGGCTTGATTCGGGGACGCCTGGGCGCTCAGATCGAGGTGGCCGAGGCCGCCGAGCTGGCGACGGTCGCGCAGTTGTATGCCTATCTGACCAAATAACGGCAGAAGCCGTAAAGTGGGTGTTTTGATGAAATCACTGAATAAAAAATGGAAAGAACTGCTGTTTGCTTTTTCCGGCTTCGGCCCGAACTTTTTGATGATTCTGATGGGGTCGTATTATTCGGATGCACTCAATCCGTCCTCGCTGGAAATGGGCGAACAGTTTCAGGCGATTATGCCCGGCGTTTGCTATATTCTGCCGGCGGTGTTTCCCGTTTTGTTCGCTCTCGGCAAGATCTTTGACGGCATCATCGACATTCCGTTTGCCCATATCACCGATACCTTGTCCACCCGTTGGGGGCGTCGCCGCCCGGCGATTGCGGCGGCTTTCCTGCCGATGCTGGTCAGCTATGTGCTGTGCTGGATTCCGGTGGGCGGCGCGGAGGCGAAGCTGCTGAATACCATCTGGGTGACGGTCTTCAGTATGATCTTCTTTGCGTCGTACACGATGTGCCTGATCGCGTTTTACGGTTCCTTCTCCGCCGTGTGCGTGGATGAACCGCAGCGACTGCGCGTGTCCGGCTACAAGTCGTTCTTCGACACCATCACCTACTGTCTGGTGTACGCGCTGGTGCCGGTGATTCTCTCCGGCGCTCGTCTGCAGATCGACACGCTGGTGTTTATCACCGTGCCGCTGATGTTCACCATGCTCATTCCGCTGTTCTTGATCAAAGAGGGCGAAAAGTACGGCTATCCCGAAAACGAGGGGCTGTCCGAGGAAAAACTGACCCTCAAGGAAAGCCTGCACCTCACCTTCAAAAACCGCATTTTCCGTCGCTGGCTGTACGTCAACTGCTGCACCTTTTTCGGTCTGCAGATGTTCCTCTCCTCGATGAACGGTCTGATCATCGGCGGTATGGGCTTAAACGGTCTGCAGATGGCGATTCTGAACACCTGCGCGTTCGGACCGGTGCCGGTGATGCTGTATATGTTCAATAAGGCCAAGGTGCGCTACGGCATCCGCGCCGTGTATCAAAGCTGTCTCTTGTTGTTTGCGGTGGCGATTTTGTCCTTTTTCTTCGGCTCTCGCTACATGTGGGGAGATGGCAATCTGACCGCCAAGATGCTCATCGGCATCGTGGGCGGCCTGTGCGGCAGCTGGTCGATCGGCGCGTTCTTTATGATGCCGTATCTCGCCCCTGCGCAGATCTCCGGCGTGGAGGAGAAGCTGACCGGCAAAAACCACTCGGCGATGTATTTCGCCGGTAACGCGGTGACCACCTCCATCGTGGGCGCCGTTTCCGGCAATTTGGTATACGAATACGTCAAAAATATCTTCCTTGCCAAGGGTCACGGTCTGGTGTGGGCGGAGGCGGTAGGCGAGCTGTCCGCGCCGGAGGTGGCGTATCGCCACTTCTTCGGTCAGACGGGCACCGCCGAGGAGGTTGCCGCGACGGTGTTCAATTTCGGCAACCTGATGGTGCCGTTTATCGTGCTGATCACCTGCGTGCTGGGGTACTTCCTGGCGTTTAAGCTGCCCCGCGATTTCAAGTCCTCCGTGCTGGCGAAGGAGCTGAAGGCGCTGGACCCCTCGCTGGATATTTCCGCGTTTGAAAACACCGAGGAAAAACAAGAACGCGGCGAGATTCTGTTCGTGCAGATCGGCTTGTCCGTTCTGTCCGGCTTCCTGTTCGGCTTCGTTTGGGTGGGCATGCTGTGGAAAAACATCAAACACTACTGCAAGAAGTTCCCGGCGGTCGTCGGCTTCCTGCTCTCCTGCTTCCTGCCGTTTATGCAGATCGTGTATCTGCTCCGCGCCCGTCGGGCGCTGCTGGCGACGGCAGAGGAGAAGGGTATGGCGGTGAAGATTCCGTCCTGGGCACTGATCCTGCCCTCGCTGGTGTTTCCTGTCCTGTTTATCAACGTGATCGCGCTGTCCGTTTTGCAGAACGGACTCAACCGCATTTATGCATTTGAGGATGAATGAGCGATGTTGCATTGTTTGTTTCAAGGATTTGTCAAGCTGACGGGATGGCTTCCCCAATGGCTGATCTTCCGTACCAAGACCACCTTTGAGGATCGGTCGGTGCAGGGGAGAGGCATTCGCGGCAAGGCAATCGTGGTGTCCAACCACAACTCGATCTGGGATTTCGCCGTGCTGCTGTACGCATTTCCGTTCCGTACGCTGCGGTGTGCGGCGGCGGAGGTGCTGTACGCCAAAAATCCGTTTATGACCGCGATGCTCAACCTGCTGGGCTGTGTGAAGGTGGATCGCGGACAATGCGATTTTTCCTTTCTGGAACGCCTGAAGGCGGTGCTGGACAAGGGCGGCGTGGTGGAGATCTTCCCCGAGTCCCGCCTGCCCGATCGGGAGCAGGACACCCGTCCGCTGCCGTTTAAGACCAGCTACGTCTATTTGGCGCTGGAAAGCGACGCACCGATCGTTCCGGTGTACAACAACGGCTGCGCCTTCTCCCGTGAGAGGCTGCAGGTGGTGATCGGCAAGCCCATTGATGTGCGGGCGCTGTACGATCCGGCGTTGTCCGAAAAGGAAAACGCGCAAACTATCAACCTACACGTAAGGAGAAAGATCATTGAACTCAGCCAAAACGTCCGATCGCCGTTCCCCTTCGGAGAAAACGAAGAAACGGAAGAAACCGCTGTTTCCTAATTTCTGCTACGATTTTGTTTATGTGACCGGAGCAATTCCCGGTCTCTTGTGGCTACGCCCGAAGGTGCATTATCCCTACGGGAAGCCCAATAAAAAAGGCGCGGTGCTGGTGCTGTCCAACCACCGCACCATGATCGATCCCATTTTGGTGCAGATGGCGTTTCCGTTCCGTCGGATGAACAGCATCGCCACCAAGGATTTGTTCAGCAGTCCGGCCAAGGAGCGCTTTTTCACCTTGATGCACTGCATCAAGATCGACAAAAACAATTTCTCCACCTCCTCGTTCCACGAGATCGTGAAGCGGTTGGGGGAGAAGAAATTGGTGGTGATCTTCCCCGAGGGGGAGGTACACGTCAAAAGCGGCGAGGAGATTCTGGCCTTCAAGTCCGGCGCCGTGCTGATGGCGCACCGCGCCGGTGCGCCGGTGATTCCGCTGTACGTGGCGGAAAAGAAAAAATGGTATCATCGCCAGCATATGGTGATGGGACAGGCGGTGGATGTGCGAGAGCTGCTCGGTAAGATCCCGACGGTGGACGCCATCTCTGCCGCCAGCGTGACGCTGCGCGAAAAAGAACTGGAACTGCAAGCGTATTATGAAAACCAGTGCCGAAAGGAAGCGAAAGGATGAACACCATGAACGAGAAATTCCGCAAGTATACCGATGAGGAGACCTTTTCCAAGATTGTCAGTTTTCCCTCGATTACCGCCATGTGGGAGGATCGGGCGGCGACCTATGCCGATCGCGTGGCGATCGTGGACGGCGAGGAATACACCTACGCCCGTCTGAACGACGACGTCGCCGCGTTTCGCTCGGTGCTGGCGGCAAACGGCGCCACTCCCGGCTCGCTGATCGGCATTCTGTGCCCCAATTCCTACGGCTTTGTCAAGGCGTATCTGGCCGCGACCACCTTTGGCGTGCCGGCGGTGCTGATGCCTACCCATTTAGACGAGATGACCGTGTTCGGCATCGCCTCCAAGTTTGGGATGAAGGCGCTGGTGTACGACCAATCGCTGGAGGCCAAGGTGGCGGTTTTGCGTGAGAAAAATCCGGCAGTGGCGCTGATTCCCTCCTCCGCGACCGCCGATACGGCGACCCCGTCGGTGCCGGTGCCTGCCGAAACCCCTGCCGCCATTCTGTTTACCGGCGGCACCACCGGCAAAAGCAAGGGTGCCAAGCTCAGCCACAAGGCGGTGCTGGCCGGCACCATGAACGGCTGCTACGGTATCCGTGAGATCTTCTGCCAGCGGTATCTGCTGGTGCTGCCGCTGACCCACGTGTTCGGTCTGATCCGCAACCTGATGACCTCGCTGTACACCGGCAGCGCACTGTTTATCTGCCGCAACAACAAGGATATGTTCCGCGACACCGCGGTGTTTAAGCCCACCATTATGGTGCTGGTGCCGGCGCTGGCGGAAATGGCGCTCAACCTGTCCCGTCAGTTCGGGCGGAATATGTGGGGTCCCGACCTCAAGACCATCATCTGCGGTGCGGCACCGGTCGCTCCGTATCTGGTGCAGGAGTACCACAAGATCGGCGTCACCCTGCTGCCCGGCTACGGCCTGACCGAGTCGGCCAATCTGGTGAGCGGCAACCCCGAAGCGCTGAACAAGCCGGAATCGGTTGGTCTGATCTACGACGGTATGGAATATCGGATCGTAGACGGCGAGCTGTGGCTGAAGGGTATCAATATGATGGACGGCTACGTCACCCCCGAGGACAACGCCACCGCCTACGAGGACGGGTATTTCAAGACCGGCGATCTGGTGCGTATTGACGAGGATGGCTTCCTGTACATCACCGGTCGCTTGAAGGAGATCATCGTGCTGGCCAGCGGCGAAAACGTTTCGCCTGCCGAGCTGGAGGTGAAGTTCTGCGGCATCGACGTCATTTCCGATTGCTTGGTGTACGACGAGGACGGCAAGCGTCTGGTGCTGGAGATCCTGCCGCGTATGACTCGCGTCAAGGAGCGGGGCATCGAGGATCTGTACGGCTATCTGAAGGCGGAGGTGGACAAGATCAACGCCACCCTGCCGGCGTTTGAGCAGATTGCGAAAATTGTCATCCGCGATACGGATTTCATCCGTACGCCTGCGATGAAGATTGCGAGGAATTTGAATGGCAATGTCAAGAAATGAGATTATCGAAAAACTGGTGGACGTGATGAAGCTGACCATGCCGGACACCACCGTTGACCTCTCCGCTCTGCGCGAGGATATGACGCTGGTGGGCGACTTGGGTCTGACCTCGGTGGGGGTGCT
>JAFOFS010000240.1 GCA_017387165.1 Clostridia bacterium | reverse complement strand
GCGAGACCACCACGCCTTTATTACTGCCTACTATGGCAACGGTGGAAATTCCTCGTTAGACCAGCCGTCACCGACCATCACCACGAAAGACCGCCTCGGCTTCGTGCAGATGCAGTTCATCGACCAGCAGTACGGCACCGGCCGCCCCGCGTCCGTCAATAAGCCCGCCGGTACAATCACCACGAATCCGAAACTCAACCTCGTCTCGGTCAAGCCGTGGGTGATGGACACCAGCTTTGACAACGTCGGGAAGTCAATAGACGAACCGATGGGCGTAATCACGGCAAATCACAAGTGGCACTACCTCGTAAACCCGCAATTCGCTTCCGCTGGCGCATCGGTGGACAAGCCGTGCTTCACCCTTATCGCGAGGATGGATAATCGACCGCCGTACATCGTGACCGCCGAGACCGGCCCTGCCGTCTGCGTCTATACTGACGATTCGCCGATGACGATCAAGATAAAGGAGTTTATGGCACTCTACAATATCCGGGATATTTATATGCGGATGCTGAATATCACCGAGCTAAAGAGGATTATGGGCTTCCCCAGCGACTACGTCCTCGTCGGCACGCAGACCGAGCAGAAGAAGTACATCGGCAACGCGGTCGAGACACATATGGCCTGCGCTCTCTGCGCCTGCCTTTCAAAAGAAATCAACCAGATACACTCATAACAACCCCTAACACCACGAAGAAATGACACCTCGCAACTACGACAAGCGGGCCGACGAACACCTCGCCATCATCCGCACCATCGCGCTCTCCCTGCCCCTGGGCCAGCGGTTGCGCATCCAAAACCACTGCGACCGCCTCGCGGTCCTCTACCGAAAGCAGCAGCGACACCTTGACACCCTCCCGGAAACCGACGACCGCACCGACGCGCAGGTGGCCGGGCAGATCGCCGCCGAGCGCAGCACCGCCGAGCGCATCGTAGCCGACATCCTCGCCGGGCGCGTGGTCTCACAGCGCGACAGCGACTACTACAAGACCACCGCCTTCCACTCCCGGATAGCGGACGCGCGCCGCATCCTTTTCGCCCGCGGCTACGTCCTGCGCTCCCGCTTCACCACCGACGCGGAAACCCCTGCGGGCCGCCCGTTCAAAATCTACTGGATAGACAACCCCCAGCCCTGCAAGTGACCTATGGAACCCTATGACCACCCTACCCCCAGCAACTACCGCCGTTTTGACCCGACGCACGGCCCCGCTGGCGTGTATTTCTTCGCCCTCGACAACAACGGTAAACGAAAAGCGTATCGCGGTTACGTCGTCCGCGTCCCTGCGGAGAAGGCGGGAAGCAAGTTCACCGGATCGTCGTGCGCCGTTGGCAAGCGCAACACCCGCGCCGAAGCCGATGCCCTTTTCCGTCAGTATTGCCCCGAATGGGAGGGGGAAATCCCCTACTACGAGAATGTAAGCAAGAGATATGCGAACACCAAACGCCCCTAACCTATGAGCGAGTCGAATTTCCGCATCACAAACAAACGCCGCCACACCTACCAGCGCGGAGAGAGTACCATCATCGTGGACGGCCTCGCCTCCTGCGACGGCCTCGTGCAGTCCTCCTTCCGCGTTGAGGTGCGACACGGCAAGCACACCGCCCAGGTCGCCGAAGTCACCGCGTTCTATGCGTGGGACGCCGTGAACAAAACCAGCAAAAAAATTGCACAAACTATTTGCAAATTACAAAAATTGTAGTATCTTTGTCAAAAAGTTAGTTAATTTATAGCTT
>JAFOFS010000239.1 GCA_017387165.1 Clostridia bacterium | reverse complement strand
CGGCATACTCGCCAAGAGCCGCCAAGCAGCGGCGCACGTCCGCCTCGGTCACCGGGCAGTCAAGCGTAAGCGTGGCAACGTAAGTTGTCACCGCCTCGGTCATTTTGTTGGATAATTTGAGACGACGGCAAGCGGCTCTTGCCCCCTCCTCGTCGGTGCCGCAGAGCAGCAGCGAAAGGCGCAGGGATGCGTCACTTGGCAAGCAATCGAGTGCCGTAAACAGGGATTTTTCCGTCTCAAAATATTTCGTTATATTACTATTTTTAACCTCGGGCAAAACGTAATCCCAAAGGGATGCGCGAGACATCAGAGAAAGGCCTTTTGCGGCAGGGCTTCCGCAGGACAACGTGGAAACAAGCTCGGCGGCAATGCGCTCGGCTGAGATGCGGGACAGCCCCGCGCGGCAGTCGAAAAGAGCCTGTTCCGTGGCAGGGTCGGGGGAAAATCCAAGCTGGACGCAAAAGCGAACGCCACGCAAAATGCGCAGGGCGTCCTCGGTCAAGCGCGTTGCGGGGTCGCCCACGCAGCGGATGACACCGCCCTGCAGATCGTCCCGTCCGCCGTACAGATCGACCAGCTCAAGGTCGTCCGTGGAAAGGGTGATACCTCGGGATAGTTCCGGGGCTTCAATATTCAAATTTGCTATATGGGGCAAGCGACAGGCCATGGCGTTGACGGTAAAATCGCGGCGGGCGAGGTCGTCGGCAATGCGGTCGGTGAAGCGGACGCTGTCGGGGTGGCGGGCGTCGGTGTATTCGCCGTCGACGCGGTAGGTGGTGCATTCGATGGGGGTATGGTCAATCAGCACCGTGACGGTACCGTGCGCGATGCCGGTATCAATCAAGCGATAATCGGCAAGCACGGTATGCATCTCGTCGGGGGTGGCTTCGGTGGCAACATCCCAATCGTCCGGCATTTTACCGAGCAAGGCGTCGCGAACCGAACCGCCGACTGCCACCGCATCAAAGCCGGCGGCCGCCAACCGATCGAGTACGGCACGTACATCGGACGGAATCTGCATATCGTGTTCACCTCGTTTCCCCTCATGGGATATCAATTACATCTCGGGCGGTGTCAGCAGCGAAATAGCACTGTGGAGATTGCGGATGGTGATCTGTGCACCGCCCGGCTCGTACTCGCCGTCCAGCGACCACGGCATATCGGCCGGTGCATCAACCGTCATACGATCGGTGCTGAAAAAGGTGATGTGCGGACAAGCTGCATACTCTTGCCGAAGCAGACAGGTCGCTACCCGTGCCAGATTGCGCGCCGTTTTAGGTGCCTCAATCAGCAACACCTCCAGCTTACCGTCATTCATATCCACCGCGTGGGGATTGAGTTTCAAAAGGCCGCCCAGCGAGGTGGAATTGCACACCGCGCCGAAAATATAGTCCCCCTCAAACACCCCATCCGCCATTTCCAGACGGACGTGGTGCGGTTTGATATCCGATAGATCCTTGATACCGCGCAACACGTATGCCAGATGGCCCAGCGTGTTTTTCAGCGATTGATCCGCCGAATACGATGCGGCCGTAAACGCGCCAAACGATGCCACATAGGTGAAGGGGCGATCATTGAAGCTGCCGACGTCGATCG
>JAFOFS010000238.1 GCA_017387165.1 Clostridia bacterium | reverse complement strand
GAAGCACACGTTGCAGCTGTGTATGCACGAGCATTTCGAGGATTGCCCGTGGCGTGAGCAAGCGTTGTACGCGATGGACTCCCGTATCGAGATGCTGTGCGCCTACCGCGCCTTTGCGGATACCGACTTTGCCAAGGCGAGCTTGCGGCTGTTTGCTCACGCTCAGCGCGAGAACGGGCAGCTGGAGCTGTGTGCGCCGGCGGATGCGCCGATTTACATTCCGTCCTTTACGCTGTGCTACGTGATCGAATGCGCGGAGTATCTGGCGCAAACCGACGACCGCGCGTTTTTGCGGGAATTGTATCCCGTTCTGACCAAACTGATCGACAGCTTTGCGGCCAAAATGACCGACCACGGTGTCATCGGTGCTTGCACCGAGCCGGAGGCGTGGAATTTCTACGAATGGGCGCCCGGTCTGGACGGTCGCGGCGCGTCTTTGTGGCCGCCGATGGACGTGGAGATCATCGAAGAGGAAACCGAAGCGGTGCTGTCCGCTCCGCTGAATGCGTATTTTTCGCTGGCGCTCGGCGCGTATGCGGAGATTGCGGAAACGCTCGGTGAAACGACCGCCGCGAGCGAAGCAAATGCGATGCGTCAGACCGTCAACCGTGCGCTGCACACCCTGTTTTGGGATGAGGAGACAGCGTGCTATTACAGCTACGTCGACAACGGCAAGCGGATGCATAAGGGCGAATTGACCCAGGCGCTTTTGCTGGTTGCCGGCGCTGTGCCGGAGGAACGGCGCGCCGCGCTGCGCTGCCGCTTGTATGAAGGGGACGACTGGGTGCCGATGACGATGGGCAGTATGATCCATCGGTATGAGGCGCTGATGCAGGATGCGAAAACCTACCGCCAAGCGGTGTTTGATGAGATCGCTGACCGTTGGGGCGAGATGCTGTTTAACGGGGCGACCTCCTTCTGGGAGACCTTCACCGGCATGGAGGAGTATACCTTCAACGGCGCGACCAGCCTGTGCCACGGCTGGGGAGCGTTGCCGATCTATTTGTATTATACTTATGGCGCCGATGTGGGTGCCTGCGGATTTTCAATCCGCGAAACCAAAAGCGGAGAGGAGCAAAAGCGTTGATAAAGGTTGCTATGATTGGCTTCGGCGGCATTGCCGGAGCGCATCGATACGCGTATTGGTATTATCAAAGAGCGGGGCTTCCGGTGCGCCTGGTGGCGGCCGCAGACGTCGATCCGAGCAAGTTCACCACCATCACCAAGATCAACATCGCCTTGCGTGGGGAGATCGTGGATGAGCTGCCCTTCAATACCTACACGGACTGGCGGGAAATGCTGGAAAAAGAGCAACCCGACTTGGTGGATATCTGCCTGCCGACCGCCTTCCATAAAGCGGTGGCCATTGAGGCGATGGAACGCGGCTTCCACGTGATGTGCGAGAAGCCGATGGCGGATACCTTTGCGGATTGCTGCGAAATGGTGCAGGTTGCCGAAAAGACCGGCCGTCAGCTGATGATCGCGCAGTGCGTCCGTTTCCAACCGGAATACGAATACCTGCAGCAGGCGGTTGTTGACGGACGGTACGGCAAGGTGCTTGCCGCGACCTTCGGTCGTTACAGTCCGTTCCCGACCTGGAACAGCACCTGGCGTATCCACGCCGGTCGTTCGGGCGGTTGCCTGCCGGAGCTGAATATCCACGATATCGACGTCATTCAGGCGATCTTCGGTCAGCCGCAGACGGTGAGCTGCGATCTGCAGAGCAAGGTCTATCCCTACGACTTTGCGGATACCGTGTTTTCGTATCCCGAGCTGGACGTTCACATCAAGAGTGCGTGGTACGACAAGGACTACCTCTTTAACGCTTGCTATGAGGTGGAATTTGAAAACGGCGTTTTGTCGCACGAACGCGGCGAGGTGCGGTTTACCGACCGTGATGGCACCGTTTGCCCCATTACGGTGGAGGATGCCGACGGCGTGATGGGCGAGATCCGCTATATGGTCAATATGTTGGAGAGCGGAGCGGAGAACCATCGCAATCCGCCGACGGCTTCGGCAGAAACCATTTATGCTTTGGAAAAACTTTATGAAAGTGCCGACGCAGGAGGAAAATCCCTTCTGTACAGAGAGATGCTATGAAAGAGAAATTGAGTTTTTATACTCCGCCGATGCCGGCGATCGATTCCTACCGCGGAACGGTTGAGGCGGCGGTTCGCCACGGACTGAAAACGGTTGAGTGTTTGAATATTTATGAGTTCGCTACGCCGGACGTGGAGGCAGCCAAGGAACTGCGCGCGTATGCGGATGCATGCGGTATCCGCTTCTCCTGCTTCTCGGTGTTTTGCAATCTGGTGGGGGAAACCGCCGCCGAGACCATCGAAATGGTCAAGGGCTATGCAGACGTGGCGGCGGCATTGGGCTCGCCGTATCTGCACCACACCATCGTGCCGGAATACGCCGATCCGCAGAAGGTGACGCCGTTTGCGGAGGAATATTTTGCACAGGGCATTCGCGCCGTTCGTGAGATTTACGACTACGCGGCCGCTCGCGGCGTTCGCACGATCTATGAGGATCAGGGCTTCCTGTTTAACGGCGTTCGCAATTTCGGACGCTTTTTGAACGAGGTGGAGCGGGACGTCGGCGTGGTTGCGGATTTCGGCAACATCACCCAGTCGGGTGAGAGCATCCCGGATTTCCTGAAAGCGTATGCCCCGCGCGTCTGCCACGTCCACGTGAAGGACGTCCGCATCGCCGAGGAGGATCTGGGCGGCGGCCTGTCCACGCTGGACGGTAAGTATATGCACGAAGTACCTCTCGGACAAGGTGACGTGCCGTTTGCGCAGGCGGTGGCTCTGCTGCGTGAAAGCGGCTACGATGGCTATTATGCTTTGGAAACGGCCGCTTCCGAAAGCACCGACGAAGCGGTAAAACAATTGGTCGATTGCGCCGTCGAATTGCTCGGCGTATAAAAGATAGGAGGGTTTTCAATGAAAAAAGGATTTCGTATTTTGCTGGTATCCGCCTTGCTGCTTTGCGCTTGTGCGATGCCGATCCATGCGGAGGAAGCGACCCCTGTTCATATCTATCTGGATGCTCCCGTACAAGCGGAAACGGGCGACGCGATCGCCGTTGCGCTGTACGTGAACGGTGCTGACCCGGTCGGCGGTGTGCAAGGCACCATCGGCTTTGACAGCGAGCAACTGCAGTACGTCGGCGTGACGCTGCGTGACGACGTGAAAGCGCTCGGCAATACCGATGACGTCACCTATCATACCGACGGCACCGGTGTCATCGAATTCGTGACGCTGTCCAACGTGGCGGGCGGTAACGCCCCTGCCGATGCCTGGCTGACGGTCAACTTTACGCTGAAGGCGGCGAACGCAGGCGACGTGGCGGCGGTGACGCTGCGTGACGTGGTGGTTTCCGATACGACCGGCGAAGCGCGCTTGACGGCCACGCTGGCGGATACGTCGACCAAGGTTATGGTGATTGGTGAAAACGATCGCGTCGATATGGACGGCGCCACCATCCGCACCAGTATGCAGAACCAGGGCATTCGCTTCCAGGCAAGCCCGGATCTGGCCGGTATCGATCCGGAGACGGTGACCGAGGTGGGCGTGGTGATGCTGCCGACCAAGCTGCTGTACGACGGACAGGATCTGACCAAGGAAACCATCGGCAAGCACGGTGTGGTGCCGGCGGTGGCCCGCATTACCGCAGAGAACGCGGATAAGCTCGCGGCGGTAAAAGCAGGCGAAACCGTATTTGCAACCCTGACCAACGGTCTGACCGGCGGTCGCGCCAACGTGGAAATCAGCGCTCGCGCTTACGTGGTGGTGAACGGTGAGACCATTTACAGCTACAACGCCGCGGCAAGCGGCATTGTGGACGGTATGGCCGGCCGATCGCTGGTGAGCGTGGCGCAGGCGATTGCCGCTGCGGAAATCCAAAACGGCAATTTGGAGAATACGCTCGGTGACGTGCTGACCAAAACCGAAACGCTGACCGATGAGGAAGTTGTCACTCTTCTGACCTTCTGCCGCGATCACATCGCCTGGCTGTAAGAGGGGGGAGTAGGGATGAAAAACTACCAATCCCCTTTTCTGAAGTCGGTACGCCTGAACGCCATCGCCATTTTCACCGTCTCGGCGGACGAAGAATGGGATGACGAGTGGGATGCCGCTCTGGATGAGGAAGAGCAACAACAAGACGACGCATAAAAAAAGTCCCGATACGCTAAAGCGTATCGGGACTTTTGTTTTTGTAT
>JAFOFS010000237.1 GCA_017387165.1 Clostridia bacterium | reverse complement strand
GGTGCTTTTTTACTTATTTAAGATTTAATACGGAAATAGCGTCTGTAATATTCTTTTCTAATGCTTCACGGCCGTATTTATCAACCTCGGCTTTATTCTTTTCGCCGTGAGTGAGACAGCCTGCGCCGCCGATACATCCGCCGATACAAGCCATACCCTCGATGAAGTTACCGTCCAGCACGCCCTTGCCAAGCTTAAGCAATGCAACGCGGCACGCTTCGATACCGTCGCAGACAACGGGCTTGATCTCGAAGTCGATGTTTTGCTCTTTCATCGCATGTGCAGCCGCATCGGTAAGACCGCCGCTACGTGCGAAGATACGTCCGTAATAGGAAGCGTTATCGAGAACGCCTTCTTCAAGAGAAGCTATATCAAGATCGCGGCTGTCAAACAATGCCTGAAGTTCTTCGAAGGTCAGAACTGCATCAACGTAATCCTTTACGGTATCAAGCTGTGCTTCTGCCTTCTTAGCAGTACACGGACCTATGAATACGACCTTGGCGTTGGAGGTGTTTTCTTTGATATACTTCGCAAGTGCAGCCATAGGCGACAGATTATGAGAAATATACTTTTGAAGGTCGGGGAAGGTCGCCTTTATGTACTGAACGAATGCAGGGCAACAAGAGCTTGTGAGTATTCCCTTTTCAGCAAGCTCGCGAGCTTCCGACATAGCAACTATATCTGCGCCGAGAGCGGCTTCGACTACATCGTGGAATCCGAGTTCCTTTAAGCCGGTTATAACCTGGCCAAGCTTAGCGTAAGAAAACTGGCTCGAGATAGAGGGTGCAACAACTGCGAAAACCTTGTTTCCGCCTTCAATAAAGCGGTTGCCGTTTTTAAGAATCTCGATAGCATCAATAATGAAAGATTTATCGGTAATTGCTCCGAACGGGCATTGATAAACACAAGCACCGCATTGGATACATTTCGAGTTATCGATCTTCGCTTCGTTATTCTCGTTCATCGAAATCGCTTTTACCTTACAAGCGTTCTGGCAAGGACGCTTGCGGCTTACGATAGCAGTAAAGGGGCAAACCTTTGCGCATGCGCCGCATTCCTTACACTTGGACTTGTCGATATGAGCAACATGGTCCTTATCAAACGTCAATGCACCGAATTTACAAACGTCCTCGCAACGGTGTGCAAGACATCCGCGGCAAGCGTTGGTAACCTCATAACCGCCTACGGGACATTCATCACACGCGATTTCGAGAACCTCGATGATATTCGAGTTGGATTTATCACCGCCCGACAGCGCCGTTACCGCGCAGTCGCAGCGCAATTCTGCCACCGAGGCTGCCGCCAGGCGCAGGCAATCCAGCACCGCTGCGGCGGACACGCACAACGGATAGATCCGATCGTCCTCGCGGATGACCGTTTCGACGCCGACCGAGCGGAAAAAGGCGGTCGCCGCTTCGGGCGGAAAATCCGCCAGCACCGTTTCCACCGTCTTCAAGCCGCCGCCGTGGTAATCCTTTACCGACGCGCCGCGGTGGGACAGGTTGCAGGTGCCGTTGCCGGTCGCCAACAGTTTTTTGCCGACGCGGGGGGCTTTTTCCAGCAGCAGAATACGGCGGCCGGGATAGCGTTGCCCTGCCAGTACCGCCGCCGCTAAACCGGCAGCGCCGCCGCCGATGATAAGCAGATCTGTCCGTTGCATACATACACCTCATTTCTGCCTTGTATTTTACCACATCTTCGGGGGGCGTTCAAGACAAAATTCAAATTCCCGTAAAAGATTATGTAAAAATCGGTTGCGAAACGGCACAATATATGGTATGATAAAAATAATTATACGATAATATAGCGCAAAATGCGTTTTTTTCTGAGAAAGAGAGAGGAAGAGGACCGATGATCTGGCACAGTGAATCCCTTGAAAACATCCTCAAAGAACTGGACGTTTCCCGTACGGGAGGTCTGACCGCTGCGCAGGCGGAGGCACGCACCGAGCGATACGGCGCCAATCTGCCTCCCAAGCAGCAGGTGCACCGTTTGTGGAGCTGCATCAAATCCGCTTTCCACAACCCCGGTATCAGCGTCATGCTGGCCGTCGCGGTGGGAATTGCGGCGGTTTCCGTTTACCGCTCGACCAAAGGTTATCCGACCGATTGGACCATGGCCGCCGTACTGACCGGTGTGGCGGTGGTGTACGTTGCGATTGCGGCGCTCATCCGTTATGCGTCGGAAAAGCGGTTGGCGAAAGCCTGCACCGCCGCCTCCTGCAAGGCGAAGGTGCTGCGCGAGGGTACCTGGTACGCGACCACCGCCGATCGGCTGGTGCCCGGCGACATCGTGCTGATGCGAGAGGGGGATATCGTCCCTGCCGATTGCCGCATTCTGGACAGTTATTCGTTGCTGTGTGACGAGTCCTCCTTGACCGGAGAGACCATCCCCGTTGCGAAAAACGCAGGCGGCGACGTCACCACCATCACGCCGCTCAACAAGCGCAGCAATATGCTGTACGCCGGTTGCATGATCGTTCTCGGCTCGGCTGAAGCGATCGTGGTCGAAACCGCCGGCAACACCGAGCACAATCGTCATCAGGTGCTGGCGTTGGAGGATCGGCGGTATCTCCCCCATCAGAAAGATCTTTCCCGTATCGGCAAGTCGGTGACCTCGGTCGCCGTGGTGCTGATGCTGATCATCCTCGCCGTTTCGGTGGTGGCACAGACCCGTTTCGCAGAGCTGCAATGGGGCGATATGCTGCTGTCTGCCGCCGCTTTGCTCATTGCCGCCTCGTCGGTGGCGCTGGGTGTGCCGTCGCTGCTGGCGCAGATCTCGACGGTCAAGCGTCTGGGACGCCACGGCGTGCAGGTGCAGCGGTTGCCCGCTCTCGAAAAGATCGGTCTGGTTTCGACCGTTGTACTGGATAATTTTTCCATTCTCACCGACAATCATTGCGTCGTCAAGGAAATGTACACCGGCGGCGACGTGCATACCGCACCGCAGCGCAAGGCGGACGAGGCGGTCGGTTCGTTGGTTCAGCTGGCGACTCTGTGCACCCGTGAAGCGGATGCGCACGATGCGTTGGACGAGGGCATCGTCCGTTACGCCGCTCAAATCGGTATGAAGCGCGAGGCGTTACAGACCGATTTCCCCCGTATGGCGGAAATTCCGGCCTACGGCGGACGGCGTTGTATGACCGCCATTCATCTCATTGACGGCAAGAACGTCGCCATTTTGCGCGGTGATCCTGCCGAAGTTCTCCCCTGCTGTGTCGGTCTGAATACCGATGAAGCGGAGGAGGCCGTGCGGAAGATGGAGGTACGCGGCGAACGCGTGACAGCGGTTGCGTATCGGTATCTGGATGAGGTTTCCCCCAATCCGCTGGCGACAGAGGTTGAGAAAGAGATGACCTTCGTCGGTCTGCTCGGTTTGGCGGATAAACCGCGTGCCAAAGCGCAAAACGCTATTTTTGCCTGCCAGGATGCCGGCATCCGCACCTTGCTCATCACCGGTGATTCGGTCACCATGGCAACCGCCGCGGCGATCAGCATCGGTCTGATCGAAAAACCGGATCAGGTGATCGACGGCAAAACGCTCGCCGATAAGAGCGATGCGGAAATTGCGGCACTCATTCCGAACGTGACGGTGGTTTCCCGTCCCTCGGTGGTGGATCGTGCCCGTTTGATCAAGGCGCTCCGCAAGGGCGGCGCCACCGTGCTGATGACCGGCGACGACGCGAAAGACGCGGTCGCGATGGCGGAGGCGGATCTCAGCGCGGCGATGGGCAACAGCGCCGACGTGGCGCGAATCGCCGCCGATCTGATCATTCCCGACGGTCGATTTGAAACGCTGGCGTATGCGATCCGCAACGGACGCGGCGTCATTTCCTCCATTCGCAAGGCGGTCGGTTTCCGCATTGCGACGACGGTCGGCATTTTGCTGACCCAGTTCCTCGGTCTGCTGTTCGGCGGTTGTCTGATCCTCTCGCCGATGCTGTTGCTGCTCACCGCCATGCTCACCGATTTCCTGTTGGTGCCGTCGCTGGCCTACGAACGCGCCGAGCGAAAGGAAATGAAGCGTGGACCGCGTCCTGCTCATATTCCGGTCATCAATCTGCCGTGGCTGTTCCGCGGTATTCTGCAGGGTGTCGTGATGGCGGTTGCTCCTGCCGTCGTGTTTGCGGCGGTGGGTGTTGCCTCGGGCGATTGGATGCTGACCGCCGTGTCGGCCGCCGGTCTGACCTTCCTGCTCAGTCTGGCCTCGCAGGCGTTTGCTTTCCGTTCGTCTTCGTTGCCGTCGCTGCTCGGCGGTTTCAACATTCTGATGCTCTTCTCCCTCGTCGTCTGCGCCATGGTGGCAGGGACGTTGGTCGGTTCGCCGGCGTTTGCGGAGTTGTGCGGTGTGCCGGCTCTCGGTGAATATTGGGGTTGGATCGGCGGTGTCGCCGGTGCGGTGCTGGTTGCCACCGAAGTGGTCAAGGTGTTGCTGACCGCCGCCGTCGGCAACCGTATGGATGCGGCAGGAAATCAACAGGAAGATTGAGGTGACGCCTTATGTTTGCTGCTGTCAACAGTATGGGTTTACTCGGCATTGACGGATTCCCCGTACGGGTGGAAGCGGATATTTCGCAGGGATTGCCGTCCTTTGACGTCGTTGGTCTGCCGGATGCGGCGGTGCGGGAATCCCGCGACCGTGTCCGCGCGGCGATGAAAAACTGCGGATATACCTATCCCGTCAGCCGCATCACCATCAATATGGCACCTGCCAACGTCAAGAAGGTCGGGTCACTTTACGATCTGCCGTTGTTGGTCGCAATTCTGAAAGCCAGCGGTCAGCTGGCGGTGGATACCGACCGTTTTGCCTTTATCGGCGAGCTGTCGTTGCTGGGCGAGATCCGTTCGGTCAGCGGCGTGCTGTCGATGGTGATCGCCGCCCGTGAGCAAGGGTTTACGGCGGTATTCCTGCCTGCCGAAAACGCCGCCGAAGGAGCGGTGGTGGAAGGCATCACCTGCTATCCCGTTCCGACGGTGACGGCGCTTGTCGAGCATCTGCTGGGACTGCAACCGCTGAAGCCGGCTTCCGAATGGATCGGCGAGGTTGGACCGGCACCGCTGCCGCCCGATTTTGAGGACGTGATGGGTCAGGGTGTGGCGCGTCACGTGATGGAAATCGCGGCTGTGGGCGGTCATAACGTGCTGCTCATCGGCAGCCCCGGCGCCGGCAAGAGTATGCTGGCCAAGCGGTTGCCCGGTATTCTCCCCGATATGACGGCGGAAGAAGCGCTGGAGGCGACCAAAATTCATTCGGTTGCCGGGACGCTGCCCGGCGGCATCGGTTTACTGCGTGAGCGGCCGTTCCGTTCGCCGCACCACACCGTTTCGGTGGCCGGTTTGACCGGCGGCGGTACAACACCGCGACCGGGCGAGGTATCGTTGGCGCATCACGGCGTGTTGTTTCTGGATGAGCTGCCTGAATTTACCCGTCAATCGATGGAGAGCCTGCGGCAGCCGTTGGAGGACAGCAAGGTCACCATCTCCCGTGTCAACGCCACCATCACCTACCCGTGTACCTTTATGCTCATCGCGGCGATGAACCCGTGTCCGTGCGGATTTTTCGGACATCCGAGTCATCCCTGTACCTGTTCGCCGCAAGCGGTGCGGCGGTACTTATCCCGTATTTCGGGGCCGTTGCTCGACCGCATCGATCTGCACATTGAAGTGCCGCCGGTGCAGTATGAGGAGCTGGCCAGCAAGAAAAAAGCCGAAAGCTCGGCGGTCATCCGCGAGCGTGTCAATAAAGCGAGAGCCATTCAAAACGAGCGGTTTGCCGGCACCAACATCACCTGCAACGCACACATTCCGGACAGCCAGCTCAAAAAGTGGTGTCCCGTCACGGCGGCCGGCGAACAGCTGCTACGGGACGTGTTTGACAAAATGGGACTGTCGGCACGCGCATACAACCGCATTCTCAAGGTGGCACGCACCATTGCGGATATGGACGGCGCGGAGCAGATCGATCTGCCGCACATTGCGGAAGCGGTGCAGTACCGCTCGTTAGACCGCAAATATTGGGGCGAATAACAAAAATACCGACTCAGCCGAGTCGGTATTTTTTTATGCGGTGCGGTCAAGGGCGATGGCGAGGACGGTGACGTCATCCCGATGGGCGGTCTGGCGCTCACGGGCAGAAAGGGCGATATCCTCGCAAAACGCTTTCAACGAGTGCGGAAAGGTGGGATAGGCCAGCAATTTTTCTTCCAGCCAAGCGGTGTCCTCGGTCAGCACCCCGTCGCTGACCATCACCAGCAGGTCGCCGTCTGTCAGCGTATCCTCCTGCTTATCAAAACGAATATCGGGGAGAATGCCGGCCGGCAGGGAGGCGCGATCAAAACGGGACAGACGGTTTTGGCTGAGCAGGTAGGTAAACGGCGCACCGGCTTTCAGAAGCTGCAGGCGGCCGTCGAAGCAATCGATGCGCGCCACGTCCAGCGTGGAGAGCGATTCGTCCTCGGATTTCGTCATCAAAGCGGTGTTGACCAAGCGCAGAACGCTGTCCTCCCCAAAGCCCGCTTTAAAGAGTCGGGCGGTCAGGTGGGCGGCCAGCGCGCCGTCCACGGCGGCACGGCCGCCGCTGCCCATTCCGTCGCTTAAAACGGCGGT
>JAFOFS010000236.1 GCA_017387165.1 Clostridia bacterium | reverse complement strand
GACCGAGGAAGCCGCCGAGGCGCTTGCCGCCAACGGGGTGAAACTGGACAATCTGTTTGAGCTGGAGCCGGATGCCGGCTTGGGCAACGGCGGTCTCGGCCGCCTTGCGGCCTGCTTCCTGGACGGCCTGGCGACCCAGTCGATGCCTGCCATCGGTTACTCGCTGCTGTACGAGTACGGTATCTTCCGCCAGAAACTGGTGGACGGCTATCAGACCGAGATGCCGGATTTCTGGCTTCCGGGCGGCGAATGCTGGCTCAATCCGCGCCCCGAGCTGACCAAAGAGATCAAGTTCGGCGGTCACGTCCGCGAGTGGTGGGGAGATAACGGTCTGCACCACGTGGAGCAGGAAAACGCGACCGTCGTGCTGGCGCAGGCATACGACCTGATGGTGGCCGGCAAGGACGGACGCGGCGTGTCCACCCTGCGCCTGTGGCGTTCCACCGCCCCGGGTATGGATATGTCGCTGTTCAACCAGGGCGAATATATGCGCGCCATGGAGCAAAAGGCGATGGCCGAGGTCATCACGCAGGTGCTGTATCCGGCCGACAACCACCGCGAGGGCAAATCCCTCCGCCTGTCGCAGCAGTACTTCTTGGTGTCGGCCTCCATTCAGGACATCATCCACCGCCACCTCGACCAGTACGGCACGCTGGAGAATTTTGCCGACCGCGCCGCCATTCACATCAACGATACCCACCCGACCCTCGCGATTCCCGAGCTGATGCGCATCTTCCTGGATGAGTGCGGCTATTCGTGGGAGAAATCGTGGGATCTGGTCTGCCGCTCCTGCGGTTACACCAACCATACGGTTATGGCCGAAGCGCTGGAATGCTGGCCGGAGGATCTGTTCGCGGAGCGCCTGCCCCGTATCTACCAGATCGTGCTGGAGATCAACCGCCGCTTCAGCGAGGAAATGATGGCCGCGACCGGCGGCGACCACGAGAAGGTCGGCCGTATGGCGATCATCAGCTACGGCGTTGTCAAAATGGCCAACCTCTGCGTGGCCGCTTCTCATAAGATCAACGGCGTGTCCACCCTGCACAGCGAGATCGTCAAGCACTCGGTGTTCAAGGATGCCTACGACGTGATGCCCGAAAAATTCACCAACGTCACCAACGGCATCGCCCACCGCCGCTGGCTGTGCCAGGCCAACCCCGACCTGTCCGCCTTTATCAGCGAGCGTATCGGCGACGGCTACGTGCTCGACGGCGCAGAACTCGGCAAGCTGATGGCGTACACCGACGATAAGGCGTCGCTGGAGCAGTTCCTCGCGGTCAAGCGCCGCAACAAGGAACGCTTTGCCAAGGTGATCAAGGAGCAGACCGGCGTTTCGGTCGATCCCGACTCGCTGTTTGACGTGCAGGTCAAGCGCCTGCACGAGTACAAGCGCCAGCACCTGAACGCGTTGCACATCCTCGACACGTATCTGGAGCTGAAGGAAAACCCGAACGCGGATATCGCTCCGCGCACCTATATTTTTGCGGCGAAGGCCGCCCCCGGCTACTATCTCGCCAAGGAGATCATCCGCTTCATCTGTATGCTCGGCAAGGAGATCGAGAAAGACCCGATCATCCGCGAAAAGCTCAAGGTGCTGTATCTGGAAGACTACCGCGTCACCCTCGCGGAGCAGCTGATGCCGTCGGCGGATATCAGCGAACAGATCTCGCTGGCCGGCACCGAGGCAAGCGGCACCGGCAATATGAAGCTGATGATGAACGGCGCGGTGACCCTCGGCACGCTGGACGGCGCCAATGTCGAGATCTGCGAGGCGGTCGGACGGGAGAATATGTTCCTGTTCGGTATGACCACCGACGAGGTCAACGATCTCAAGGCGCGTGGCTACAATCCGCATGCGCTGTACACCTCCAATCCGCGTATTCATCGCGCCATCGACAAGATGTACACCGGCTTCGGCGGTCGTCAGTACAACGAGGTCGCGGCTTCTCTCGCCAACAACGACCCGTATATGGTGCTGGCGGATTTCGAGGACTACCGCCGTGCGCAGGAGGCCTCCGCCAAAACCTTTGCCGACCGCTTGGCGTGGGCGAAAATGGCGCTTATCAACACCGCCGGCTCGGGCGTATTTGCCGCCGATCGCTCCATCCAGGACTACAGCGACCGTATTTGGCATTGCACCCCCGTCGATCTCAAAAACGGCAGCCTGCTGAAATAATCCGAAACCTCCCGATGCGCACGCATCGGGAGGTTTTTGTTCCCGCCAATTCCCACACAAATCTGCGGCAAACGCCAAGGCCCCCTTGTAAAGGGGGCTGGCGCCG
>JAFOFS010000235.1 GCA_017387165.1 Clostridia bacterium | reverse complement strand
GCGATCGGCGCCAAGTTGGTGCATATCTCCACCGATTACGTATTCGACGGCAAAGGGACGACCCCCTATCGCGAGGGCGATCCCGTCGCTCCTGCCACCGCCTACGGGCGCACCAAGGTGCGCGGCGAAGCGGCAGCGCTCGCCGCCTGCAAGCGGTGCTTCGTTCTGCGGACGGCGTGGCTGTACGGTCCGTACGGCCCGAATTTTGTGAAAACCATGCTGCGGTTGGGCAGCGCACGGGACACGGTCACGGTGGTGAACGATCAAGTCGGCAGTCCGACCTACGCCGCCGATCTGGCGTGGACCATGCTGGCGATCGCGGAGACCGTCGCTTACGGCGTTTACCACGTGACCGGCGGCGGTCAATGCAGCTGGTTCGACTTTGCCACCGCCATTATGCAAAAGGCAGGAAACGGCTGTCGGGTGCTTCCCTGCACCTCGGCAGAGTATCCGAGCAAGACCCCCCGTCCGGCCTATTCCGTGCTGGGGCACGGCGCGTTACAGGCAGTTGGCTTGGATCGGATGCGTCCGTGGGAGGATGCACTTGACGCTTATTTCAAACGAACGGAGGATATCCAATGAAAAACATTCTGGTGACCGGCGGCTCCGGTTTTATCGGCTCGAATTTCATTCACTATATGCTGGGTACTTACGCGGACATCCGCATCGTCAACGTCGATGCGTTGACCTATGCCGGTAACCCCGAAAACCTCATCGAGGTACAAGACGATCCGCGGTATGCGTTCGTTCACGCAGACGTGGCGGATGCGGCCAAAATGGCGGCGGTCTTTGCCGACTACGACGTGGATACGGTCATTCATTTCGCGGCGGAAAGCCACGTGGACCGTTCCATTGCCGATCCCGACGTCTTTGCCCGTACCAACGTGATGGGTACCCTCAATCTGCTCAACTGCGCCCGTGCGGCGTGGCAGATCGGAGACGATACCTATCGCGACGGCGTGCGGTACGTGCAGGTGTCCACCGACGAGGTGTACGGCTCGCTCGGCGCGGAGGGCTTCTTTACCGAAACCACCCCCCTCTGTCCGCATTCGCCGTATTCCGCAAGCAAGGCAAGCGCCGATCTGTTCGTCAAGGCGTATGCCGATACCTTCAAGCTGCCGGTGTGCATCACCCGTTGCTCCAACAACTACGGTCCGTATCAGTTCCCCGAAAAGCTGATTCCGCTGATCCTGCACAACACCCTCAACCACAAAGAGCTGCCGGTGTACGGCGACGGTCTGCAGGTGCGCGATTGGCTGTACGTGGAGGACCATTGCCGCGCCATCGATCTGGTCGCCCGTAAGGGACGACTGGGCGAGGTGTACAACGTCGGCGGTCACAACGAGCGCACCAACATCCAGATCGTCAAGACCATCATCGACTACGTCCGCGAAAATGCCGATCCGGCGGTGGGAGAGCATCTCATCCGCCACGTCACCGATCGCAAGGGACACGACCGTCGCTACGGCATCGACCCGACCAAGATCCACGAGGAGCTCGGCTGGCTGCCCACCACCACCTTTGAGGTGGGTATTCGCAAGACGCTGCAATGGTATCTCGACCATCCCGAGTGGGTGGAGCACGTCACCAGCGGCGCCTATCTCGCCTACTACGACACCATGTACGGCAACCGATAACGGGGTAGATTATGGGAAAATTACTTGTTGAAAAGACGCCGATCGACGGCGTTTTGATCCTCACCCCTGCCGTCTACGGAGACGAGCGTGGGTATTTCACCGAAACCTATAACGAAAACGATTTTGTTGCCGCAGGCATCACCTGCCGCTTCGTGCAGGACAACCAGTCCCGGTCGCGTCGCGGCGTGCTGCGCGGTCTGCATTTCCAAAAAACTCACCCCCAATCCAAGCTCGTCCGCGTGCTGGAGGGCGAGGTGTTTGACGTGGCGGTGGATCTCCGCCCCGACAGCCCGACCTACGGCAAGTGGACAGGGGTGCTGCTGACCGCCGACAACCACAAGCAATTTTTCGTGCCGCGCGGCTTTGCACACGGTTTTTTGGTGTTGTCCGAAAGCGCCACCTTCGCCTACAAGTGCGATGATTTCTATCATCCCGAAGACGAGGGCGGCCTGGCATGGAACGACCCGACCGTCGGCGTGGAATGGCCCATTCCGTCGGATATGGAGCTGCTGTTGTCTGAAAAGGACAAGAAGCAGCCGACCCTCCGGTGAGGGGCGAAAAGCGGTCGAAGGCGTGGTTTGGAGAATTGTCGGGTCGCTTTGTCGGTGATTTCGGCGTCAAGGCGCTGACCGAGCTGGTCAGCGCGGTCTTCGGATTGTATTGCTTCGCGGTACTGTCCCGCTTGCTGGGCGACAGCGGCGAGTACGCGGTCATCAACCAAACGGTGGCGTTGTCCACCCTGTTGGTGCCGCTGTTGTTGGTGCGTGCCAACACCGCTCTCTGCGTGTTCGTTCCGGGCGACAAGGATCAAACCCGCGTCCGCAGCCGCTTTTTCATCACCTTTGTCGTCGCGCTGCTCAGTTGCGGCGTGCTGTGCGGTATAGCGTATGTATTTAACGAAAATATCACCCTGTTTTTGTGGGGCGATCGCCATTACCGCCATCTGATTCCGCTGCTCGTTTTGTATTTTTCGGTGCTGGCGTTATCCACGCTGTGCCAGTCCTTTTTGCAGGCGACCGGGCATCAGAAAAAAGCGAACATTTTCATTTTGGTGCGCTGTATCCTCAACGCAAGCGGCTTTACGCTGCTGGCGTTCGCCCACCACGGCAGTGCGACCATCCTGCGGCAGGCGCTGTGGATTTATATTTTTTCCGAATCGGTACTGCTTTTGGCGCAGACCGTCCTCCTGCTGTTTGATTGGCGCGGCGTCCGCCTCTCTCCGAAAGCCGCCGACATCGGGCCGCTGTATCGCTATGCGCTGCCGCTGTTGCCGGTGACGGTTATGGCGTGGTTCAACAGCTTTATCGGTCGTTTTCTGCTCAACCACCTCGTCAACGACGACCTGCGCTCCGCCAGTATCTACGGCTTCTACGATGCGCTGACCTCACGCGCCTTTCTCATCAATGCCGTTTTGGTGTCCACGATTTTCCCCTATATTGCCAAGGCGTGGAACAAGCAAGACCGTCGGCAGGTGCTGACCTATCTGAACAAGTCGTTTAACATCGGGCTGTTTGCCGGATTTCCGATCCTGCTCGGTCTGGTGCTGGTCTGCCCCACCCTCATCCACTGGCTGGCGGCAGGCAACTATCCAACCCAGCGCGTGCTGCTGCTGATCTTGGGCTTGGCGCAGATCTGCCAGATGCTGTATATGAACTTCTCCTACCTCATCGACCTGTCGCGGCAATCGAAATGGTACAACGGCATCTTCCTCGTATCCTGCTCGGTCAACATCATCCTGTGCCTGGTGCTGATACCGGAAATCGGCTATCTCGGCGCGGCGATCGGTCTGGTGGTTTCCTACGGTTTGCAGCTGGCGATTGCAGCGGCGATCAGCTATCATCTGGCCGGCATCTCGGTCGCGCCGAGTCTGCTGCAGGCCGCCAAAGCGGTGGTGTCTACCGCCGTCATGTACGTCGTGTGTCATTTGCTGTATTATCGCGGACAATCCACCCCCGTCGGCGGTATGTGGGAATTTGCGCTGACGGTCGGCGCCGGTATTGTCGTGTACCTCGCCTGTCAGTGGCTCTTATCCCGTCTGACCAAAACCAAGATTATTTGATCGGAAGCCGCACACACCGGCGTTGCGCTCCTCACTGACGTAAGAGGCACACGACGCTAAATCGGAAATAAAACAAGCGGTCACCGCCGTGCGGTGACCGCATTTTTTTGCCTCCCGAGGGGATACTACCTCCGAGGTGATCGAATGAAGCAACCAACCAAATGGGCGTTGACCGGCGCCGCCGCCGGGATCGTCTGCGGTTTATTCGGCGGTGGAGGCGGTATGTTGGCGGTGCCGCTGCTGCAAAAGAGCGGACTGTCCTCGCGGCAAACCTTTGCGACCTCGTTGGGCGTGATTTTGCCGTTGACCGTCGCCTCGCTGATCGTCGCCCTGTTTCGGCAAGGTTTCGACTGGCAGATCGCCTGGCCGTATCTGGTCGGCGGCGGTATCGGCGGGTTTATCGGCGGACGATTTTTCAAAAATATACCCACCCTTTGGCTGCATCGCGTGTTCGGCGTACTGCTGCTTTGGGGTGGGTTTAAGGCGGTGTTCGGTCTATGAATCCGCTTTGGGGAATTGTTGTCGGCGTGGCGACCGGTGTGATTTCCGGAATGGGTGTCGGCGGCGGTTCCCTCCTGCTGGTGTGGCTGACCGCCGCCGTCGGGATGGAGCCGTATCAGGCCGGGGTCATCAATCTCGCCTACTTTCTCACCTGCGCGCCAACCGCCTTGTGGCAGCATCAGAAAAACGGTTTGGTGCAATGGCGGGCGGTGGGCTGGAGCCTGCTCGGTCTGCCGCTTTGCGTCGGCGCGGCGTTGCTCGCCTCGCACATGGACCCCGAATGGCTGCGGCGGCTGTTCGGCGGCTTGCTGTTGGCGGTGGCGTGGAAAGAGCTGCGGACAAAAGAATAGGTTGCTTTTTATTTCCTTATCGCGTATAATGGGGATAGAAACGAGGTGAGGAAATGGAGTATCCGAAGCGCTTTGTGGAGCGGATGACCGCTCTGTGCGGCGATGAATGGCGCTGGGCGGACGAGGACGAGCCGCATCGCGGTCTGCGCGTCAACACGCTGAAGGCCACGGCAGACGATCTGCTTCGCGGCGGCGTGCCGCTCGGTGAACGGTCGGTCTTTTGCCCCGACGGATACGCCGTTCCTGCCCGATACAAAGCCGGCGCCGAGCCGTTGCACCACGCCGGCGCCTACTATATGCAGGAGCCGTCCGCCACATCGGCGGTCACCGTCCTCGCGCCGCAGCCAGGCGAACGCGTACTGGATCTCTGCGCCGCGCCCGGCGGCAAATCCACCCAGATCGCGGCGGCGCTGGGCGGTACGGGTGTCCTGTGGTGCAACGAATACGTGTCCTCTCGGGCGCGCATTTTGGTACAAAATATCGAGCGGTGCGGTGTGCGAAACGCGGTGGTTACCAACCTCGACACCGCTGTGCTGTGTCCGGCGTTGCCTGCGTGGTTTGACGCAGTGCTGGTGGACGCCCCCTGCTCAGGCGAAGGGATGTTCCGCAAAGAGGAGGACGCCCTGACCATGTGG
>JAFOFS010000234.1 GCA_017387165.1 Clostridia bacterium | reverse complement strand
TTCCGCCGCATATGATATGCTTACCTTCTTTGGAGAAGAACAGCGACATCATACGGTCGGCATCGTCACGGTTGGACGGCGGTCCGAACAGCATATTCATCGGCACTCGCTTGCGGATGCGGACCACGCAGGCGGTCGCATCGTCGCCCGGCTCGAAGCCGTACAGCTTGTTGCACTCGTCGATCAGCATGGTCGAAAGCGTCTTGGCGGTGTATCCGACGTGAGAAAGGGTTTCCATAAACGCGGCGATCTCCTCACGCTTCCAGCCGAAGTTATACGCCGTTCCGATGCCGGCATGGGGGCAGCCGTCGCTCATCGCCACGAAGATATCGTTTTCCTGCAGCTTGATGACCGATTTATAGATCCGCTTGCCGCCGATGTTCATCTCGGTCTTGGGATAATCCCACACCTGCTCGTCGCGAATGACGATGGCGTGCGGATTATCGTACTGGATGAGTTCTGCCGTTTGGTTGTTCTTCAGGTGGATAATGGTAAAGGTCGAATACGCCACACCGCGCACCGAGCAGACCGGCAACGTGGCGGCGATGGTCTCGACGCATTCCTCCAGCGACAGACCCTCCGCCAGCATGGTGGAGATAATCTTGGAGGTGAGGGTCGAGAGGATGCTCGCCTTGACGCCGCTGCCGAGGCCGTCGGACAGCACGATGACCGTCGAATCGTCATTCGGCTCGACCACGTCGATGTGGTCGCCGCACAGTTCTTCGCCGTAATGATTTATACTCTTGTATCCGATATCGGCACATAAATCATTCATCTTGAATGAACTCCTTTAATTTTGCCAGAGCGATCTTGGTCTCTGCGGCGGTTTCACCGAGCAGCGACGCGATCTCCTGAACGATGCGCATCTGCTTATCAACCACCTTATCCGCGACCTCGATGGTCTGGCGGCTGATGCTTTCCTTCTTCTCGCGTTCGTTCTGCTCATCGGTCACGTCACGCATAATGGTGATGAGCAGATGCGAGTCGGCGTCGTGTACGATCGACTGCTCCACAAAGCGGTTGTACTCCGCCAGATAGATGCGCTCGTCGCTGATGCCGCGTCCGCTTCGCAATACCTTGAGGAACGGCGCCGGATCAAGAATGCGGATCACCTGGTCGCCCAGCACGTCGCTCGCCGAGCGGATGTTCATCATACGGCGGGCGGAGCGGTTGATCTGCTGCACCTCCAGGTTCTCGTTAAGCACGATCAAGCCGTTGGGTGAGTTGTTGACGATGGTATCCGAGAAGCTTTCCGCCTTATCTTTCAGATACGGCAGGCACATCGAAATCTCCGCCTTGCCCTGAATGATGGCAATCGCCTTTTCGCGGCAGGTGTTGTAGCCGCAGGAGCCGCAGTTGAGTTCCTGCGCAGGCGAGGTTTTGCCCATCTGCCGCAGGATGTTTTGAATTTCGATCTCGGGCGGCATCGCGTTGCGCCGCTCGATATATTCAAAGTGCTTCGCCAAGTCCGAAACGGAGGGCTGTTCGACCTCAAAGTCTTTCTCACCCGCATACTTGGCGATCATAATATAATCACGCACCGTTTCGGTGCGGTGATATTTTTCCATAACCGGGCCGCCGATGCAGCTGCCCGTACAGGCGGACATTTCCACGAAGCATTTGCGGATGTTGCCGCTGATGATATCCTTCAGCGCCGCAATGCAGTTGTCCACGCCGTCCAGCGCGAGATAGGTATAGCCGCCGATCTCCGGCTCCATCGTCTTCAGCACGCCGCCGGTGGTCGGGAAGAAGCGGGCGCGGGAGTTCTCCGTTTTGTCCAGGCGAACGTCCAGCACGATCTCCTTTTCCTCCAGCCATCTGGTCAACTCCTCGAAGGTGAGAACCGCATCGACGATGCCGGCATAATGCTCCGCTTCGTCCTTCTTTGCCACGCAGGGACCGACAAAAACGGTCTTTGCGTTGGGATAACGTTTTTTGATATCCAGGCAATGCGCCTGCATCGGGGAAACCACGTCTGCCAGATACTGCAACGCCTGCGGATAATGCTTTTGAATCAGCAGATTGATCGAATGGCAGCAGGAGGAAATGATCACGTCGCGGTTATCCTCGCGGAGCATACGCTCGTATTCTTTCTTGACGATGGTGGCGCCGATGGCGGTCTCCTCCACCTCGGCAAAGCCCAACTTCTTGATCGCCTCACGCATCGTATCGATACCGACGCCGTCGTAGTTCGCGACAAAGGACGGCGCCAAGCTCACGATCACGGGGTCGCCGCTCTGCAGCAGCACCTTGACCTTTTCGGTTTCGTCAACGATCTGCTTCGCATCCTGCGGACAGACCACGAAGCACTGGCCGCAGAGAATGCATTCGTTGCCGATGATGTGCGCCTGGTTGCCCGAAAAGCGGATGGCTTTCACGGGGCAATTGCGAATGCATTTATAGCAGTTTTTGCAGTTGGATTTTTTCAGGGTCAAACAATTCGGCATCGTTTCTTACACCTTCCCCAGTTTACGTAATACCTGCTCTTCTAAAAATTCCTTGAAATTTTCCTTGGTAATACCGACGTGGATATCGTCATCCACCTGTACCGTCACACCGATGCGGTTGCATTTGCCGATGCAAAAGCTGCCGGCCAGGGTGACCTCATGCTCAAGATGATAGTCCGCCACCGCTTTCTGCAGCAGTTCCACGATCTCAGGGGAACCCTTCAGGTGACAGGAACTGCCCACACAAATTTGAATGATCATACGTTTACACCTTCGCTTTGATATGTTCTTCGAAGAACACCTGCGCCGTGTCGGGGCTGACCGAATGGAAATCGCCGTCCACCGTCACGCAGACACCCTGCTGGCACTGACCCATACAGAAGGTGCCCGCAAGCTCCACCTTGTCACCGAGATTGTGGTCGCTGATAAGCTGCTGGAGCTGTTCGACCACCTGGCGCGAACCCTTCACGTGGCAAGAACTACCGATACATACCGTCACTTTCATTGTTTTCTCCTCCTGAAATTTTGAAATGGGGTGTAATTACTTTTTCAGCTGTCGCGAGTGCGCGACGAATTGGTTGCGCAGATGCGCCAAAGACAACGCCAGATTTTCGTTTTGCAGCAGGACGCCGTCCGGCACCTGCAAGCGGCAGGGAGCAAAGTTCCAAATCGCGGTGATACCGCTTTTCACCATTTGGTCACACACGTCCTGCGCCGAGCCCTCTCCCACCGTGATGATGCCGATTGACACGCTGTGCTCCTTGCAATAGTTCTCAAACTGATGCATCGGCAGGATCTCGGTCTTGGAGTCGAAATTGATGACGCGGTCGTTGGAATCGAACGCCGCCGCAATCTTCACACCGAAGTGTTCGAAGCCGTCGTACTGCAGCAACGCGCGTCCCAGCCGTCCTGCGCCGACCAACACGGCGTTTGTCAAGCGATTGTAGCCGAGGCAATCCTCCAGTTGCTGGATAAGCAGCTCCGTCTCATAGCCGAGACGCGGCCTGCCTGCTCCGCTGATCGCCGCCAGATCCTTCCGCACCTGCACCTCCCCAAGCATCAGCTCGCGGGCAAGGGCGGTGGCGGAAATAAAGGGCGTTTTGTCGAGAGACAATTCCTTGAGATAAGCAAGGTAGCGCGGAATTCTTCCTAAGGTGGCTTTTGAAACCGACTTCCTTTCCAATTGTCCCTCTCCTTCCGACCGATCCCACCGAGGGGTGTGATCGCATAATTACGCGTATAATGGGGCGTATTCTGTATCGATATTATCGATACAGTTTGTATCGATATTCAAAACTAAACCCACCCACATTAATTCAATCATAAGAAATTATAGCAGATATCGCAAGGGAAATCAATAGTTTTCGGTTGGAATATATGACAAAATTCGAGCGGTGAACAAAGAAGATTTTATGTGTATTACAGCGTCGGCTTTCTCTCCCCTTTTTTTCGGCATAAAAAAAAGCCGTCGGCAAAAAGCCGACGGCAGTTGTGAGCG
>JAFOFS010000233.1 GCA_017387165.1 Clostridia bacterium | reverse complement strand
CTCTTCCGATCTGCGTCGCTGGCCGGCAAGCGTAGCTTCTGCGGTATGAAGCACGTCGGTCTGAACGTGGCGGCCGATCCGTTGTTTACCATTGCCTACACCGGCGTCAACGCCGGTTTGATCATCGGTGTGGCGGATGACGCCGGTATGCACTCGTCCCAGAACGAGCAGGATTCGCGCCACTACGCGATGGCCGCCAAGGTGCCGATGCTGGAACCGTCCGATTCGGCCGAGGCGCTGGCGTTTACCAAACTTGCTTATGAACTGTCCGAGCAGTTTGACACGCCGGTTTTGCTCAAAATGTGCACCCGCGTGTCCCACTCGCAGAGCGTGGTGGAGATCGGTGAGCGTGTCGAGGCGGAAAAGGAATACAACAAGGACATTCCGAAATACGTGATGATGCCGGGCAACGCCAAACGCCGCCACCCGGTGGTGGAAGCCCGTACGCAGGCGCTGATCGAATACGCCGAAACGGCGGCGATCAACCGCATCGAAGCAGGTGAAAGCAACGCGATCGGCTTTGTGACCTCCTCGACTTCGTATCAGTACATAAAAGAAGTGATGGGGGATCGTTACCCCGTTATGAAGCTCGGTATGATCTGGCCGTTGCCGGTGCAGAAACTTCGTGACTTCGCCGCCTCGGTGGAAACTCTGGTGGTGGTTGAGGAGCTGGACGGTTTCATCGAGGCGCATTGCCGCAACCTCGGCATCGCCTGCGTCGGTAAGGACAAATTCTCCAATATCGACGAGCTGAGCCAAAACCTCGTTGCCGACGCGCTGGACGTCGCTCACACGGCAGGCGTCAAGCTGCAGGAGGCCATTCCGCCGCGTCCGCCCGTGATGTGCGCCGGTTGTCCGCACCGTGGCCTGTTCTACGTTTTGCAGAAGAATAAGATCACCGTTTTGGGTGACATCGGCTGCTACACCCTCGGCGCGGTCGCGCCGCTGAATGCGGTGGACAGCGTGATCTGTATGGGTGCCTCCGTTTCCGGCCTGCACGGCTTTACCAAGGCAGGGGAGGGGAAATGGGACAACCGCTCGGTGGCGGTTATCGGTGACTCCACCTTTATGCAT
Source organism: Clostridia bacterium (assembly GCA_017387165.1). Taxonomy (GTDB): domain Bacteria; phylum Bacillota; class Clostridia; order Oscillospirales; family Acutalibacteraceae; genus RGIG426. The sequence continues at coordinate 1,811 of JAFOFS010000233.1, read as the reverse complement.
TCCGGTATTACCGGCCTTGTGAACATCGCTTACAACGAATCCAACGCGACGGTCATCATCGTGGATAACTCCATCACCGGTATGACCGGCCATCAGCAAAACCCCACCACGGGTATCAATCTCAAGGGCGATCCGTGCACCAAGATCGATCTAGAAACGCTGTGCCGCTCGGTCGGTATCCGCCGCGTGACGGTGGTGGATCCGTACGATCTCGCCGCCTGCGAAAAGGTCATCAAGGAAGAGATCGCGGCCAACGAGCCGTCGGTCATCATTTCCCGTCGTCCCTGCGCGTTGCTCAAGTCGGTCAAGCATAATCCGCCGCTGTCGGTCGATACCGAGAAATGCGTCGGTTGCAAAATGTGTATGAAGATTGGCTGCCCCGCCATCAGCATCGTCGGCGGTAAAGCCACGGTGGACGCGACGCTGTGCGTCGGCTGCGGCGTGTGCGAGCAGCTGTGCAAATTCGGGGCCCTGCAGGGCAAGAAGGAGGGCTGACCTATGCAAACCAAAAACGTGATGATCGTCGGTGTCGGCGGTCAGGGAAGCCTTCTCGCTTCGAAATTGCTTGGTCGCCTGCTGCTGGCGCGTGGCTACGACATCAAGGTGTCGGAAGGTCACGGTATGAGCCAGCGTGGCGGCAGCGTCGTGACCTACGTCCGCTTCGGTGACAAGGTGTATTCGCCCGTCATCGACAAGGGCGAGGCGGATTTTATCGTTTCCTTTGAATTGCTGGAGGCGGCTCGCTGGACCGAGTTCCTCAAGCCGGACGGTAAGATCATCACCAACACGCAGCAGATCAATCCGATGCCGGTTATCATCGGTGCGGCAACCTATCCCGAGGATCTCCTCGGAAAGATGCGCGCCGAGGGCTTGGACGTCGATGCGCTGGACGCGTTGACGCTCGCCGAACAGGCCGGCTCCTCCAAAGCGGTCAATCTGGTTTTGATGGGACGTCTTTCCAAGTATTTCGACATTCCCGAAGAGGAATGGCTGGCGGCGATCGAAACCAGCGTCCCCTCGAAATTTCTGGAACTGAACAAGACTGCCTTCCGCCTCGGCGTGGAAGCCTGACAAGGAGTGAGTGAAATGGCAAACTACTACCAACCCGAAATTGAAACTGCCTCTGCGGAACAGATCCGCGCATGGCAGGACGAACGCTTGGTCAAGCAGGTGCAGCACGTGTGGGATAACGTCCCGTACTACCGCAAGAAAATGGAAGAGAAAGGCGTGACGCCGGCGGATATCGGCGGTGTCGCGGATCTGCACAAGCTGCCGTTTCTTACGAAAGACGATCTGCGCGAGGCGTATCCCTACGGCTTGATGGGCAAGCCGCTTGCCGACTGCGTCCGCATTCAGTCCACCTCGGGCACGACCGGTCGCCGCGTGGTTGCGTTCTACACCCAGCACGACATCGACCTGTGGGAGGATTGCTGCGCTCGCGCCATCGTCGCTGCCGGCGGCACCAAGGAAGACGTCGTTCACGTCGCGTACGGCTACGGCCTGTTCACCGGCGGCGCCGGTCTGCACGGCGGCTCGCACAAGGTCGGCTGCCTCACGCTCCCGATGTCTTCGGGCAACACCGACCGCCAGCTGCAGTTTATGACCGACCTCGGCTCCACCATTTTGTGCTGCACCCCGTCGTATGCGGCGTATCTGAAAGAAACCATCTACGAGCGCGGTATGCGCGATCAGATCAATAACTGCAAAGTGTAATCATATCGGATTCATTCATATCGTGAACCAATTCCGACATTGTATAGTCAAGAACCCTTTGTAGTGTCTCTTCCGCTTCTATGCGTTTCTTCTCGGCT
>JAFOFS010000232.1 GCA_017387165.1 Clostridia bacterium | reverse complement strand
CGCTTCTGATCGCGTCGGGCGGCGTCCTCGCGCTTGTCGTACAGCTTTTTACCACGGCAAAGACCGAGCTGCACCTTGACACGGGAGCCTTTAAAATAGAGGGAGAGGGGGATGAGGGTCAGACCCTGCTGCTTCAGCAGACCGTACAACCGCATAATTTCGCGCTTATGCGCGAGCAGACGCCGCACGCGGAGCGGATCGCGGTTGAAGATGTTGCCCTGCTCGTAGGGGCTGATGTGCATACCGTTGACGTACAGCTCGCCCTCGACGATGGAGCACCAGGCGTCCTTGAGGTTGACCCCGCCCTTGCGGAGGGATTTGACCTCGGTGCCGACCAGCTCGATGCCGACCTCCATGCTCTCCTCCACGAAATACTCGTGGAACGCCTTGCGGTTTTCCGCAATGGTCTTGAAGTTCTCTTTGGATGCGGCCATGGCGGTCAACCTCCCATCCGGCTGCGCCCTTCAATGGAATGACGCAGGGTCACCTCGTCGGCGTATTCCAGATCGGCGCCGACCGGCAGACCGTAGGCAAGACGGGTGACGCTGATGCCGAACGGTCCGAGCAGCTTGGAGAGGTACATGGCGGTGGTTTCTCCCTCGACGGTGGAGTTGTTCGCCATAATGACCTCGGTGATCTCGTTTTCGGTCACCCGATGCAGCAGTTCCTTGATGCGGAGCTTTTCGGGGGTGATGCCGTCCATCGGGGACAGATTGCCGTGCAGCACGTGGTACAGACCGCGATACTCACGGGTGCGTTCGATCGCCAGCACGTCGCGGGGGTCGCCCACCACGCAGATGGTGGAGCGATCACGGGTCGGATCGCCGCAGATGGGGCATTCCTCCGACTCGGTCAGATTGCAGCAGGTGCGGCATTCGTGAATGCGGCTGCGTGCGGTGGTGATGGTATCCGCCAGATCGTCTACCTGCTCGGTCGGCATCGACAGAATGTGAAACGCGATGCGCTGCGCCGATTTCGGTCCCAATCCGGGGAGTCGTTCCAGTTGTTCAATGAGTTTTGCGAGAGGGGCGGCCAACGAAGCCATCGGGTTTCACCTCCTTGGGGGTAGTTTTTGGAAATTCAGCGCAGACCGGGCAGGTTCATTCCGCCGGTGATCGCGCCCATTTCGGTCTCGGAGGTGGTGATCGCCTGACGGATCGCCTCGTTGACCGCAGCGGTGACCAGATCGGTCAGCATATCGACGTCGTCGGGATCGACCACGTCCTTGGAGATGGTGAGCGACTGCACCGTGTGCTTGCCGTCCACCACCGCGGTGACCGCGCCGCCGCCGACGGTGGCGGTGTAGGTGCGGTTATCGAGATCTTCTTGCAGCGCGGCCATCTGTTCCTGCATCTTCTGCGCCTGGCGCAGCATGCTCTGCATATTGCCGGGGCCGCCGCCCATATTCTGGGGAAGTCTTGCTTTCATTGTTCTTTACCTCGTTTCACTTGAATTCAACGGGCAGTCCCATTTCCTGGCTGCGCCGCAAAAAATCCGAGAGCGGTCCTTCCGCCTGAATCGGATCGGGTGTCTTATCGGTCACGGTCGGGGCTTTCAACCCGAGACGGTAGGAACGCCCCGTGACACTGCGAATGGCGGACAGCAGACGGCTGGCGTTGTTGTCCTCCTGCATCATATCCTTGACAAACGGGTTGTCGGTGGTCACCAGCACACGATCGCCGCTGATCATCGCGGTGGAACCGGACAGCAGACCAAACAGCGAGCGGCTGTGGGAGGAAAGGATCTCCAGCACCTCGCTCCATTGCAGGAACGGAACAGGGCCGTCAGCGGCCGGTGCCGCCTCCTCGGTCGGTGGGGGAACGGGTTGTTCGGCGGCCGGTTGTTCGATTTCCGCCTCCTGCGGAACAGGTGCCGCCTCCGCCTCCGTTGCGGTTTCCGCCTTGGGCGCGAGGGAGCAACCGCCGCGTACCGCGTCCTCCAGCGCCTTGATGCGCCGCATCAACGCGCTGACGTCGGTATCCAGCTCGGGAGAGCACAGCTTGACCGCCGCCATTTCCATTTCCACCCGACGATCGGCGCCGGTGTGCATCCGCTCCTTGGCGCGCTGCAGCACGTCGATGGCGTGCAGAATGGCGGAGAGAGAAAGGCGATCCGCCTCCGCTTGCGTCTTGGCAAGCTCGGCAGCCGGCAACACCAGCAGATCGGCAGGGGTTTTGACCGTCTTGCAGATCATCAGCTGGCGGAAGAAATCGGTGAGCTCGGTGCAAAGGCGCTCCATATCCTTGGAGGATTCGTGCAGCTCCGCAACCAGCGAAAGCGCCGCGCCGGTATCGTTTTCACGCATACAGCCCAGCAATCGGAACATATGCGCCGAGCCGGCCAGACCGACTGCGGCGGCCACCACCTCGGCGGTGACGTCCGCGCTGCGGGAGATGCACTGGTCGAGCAGCGACAACGCGTCGCGCAGACCGCCGTCTGCCAGACGGGCGAGCAGCATGGCGGCTTCCGCCTCGATGGTGAAGCCCTCCTGCTCGGCAATGTGGTGCAGCCGCGCGGCGATATCCTCCGCCGGAATACGTCCGAAATCAAACCGCTGGCAACGGGAAAGAATGGTGGCAGGCACCTTGTGCGCTTCGGTGGTCGCCAGCACGAAGATGACGTGGGACGGCGGCTCCTCCAGCGTCTTGAGCAGGGCGTTGAACGCCTCGGTGGTCAGCTCGTGAACCTCGTCAATGATGTACACGCGGTATTTGCCGACGCTGGGCATATACGCCGATTCCTCGATCACGCTGCGAATATCGCCGATACCGCGGTTGGACGCCGCGTCCATTTCGGTGATATCCAGAAGCGCGCCCTCCTCCGCGGCGCGGCAGTTGGCACATTGACCGCAGGGGTTGCCGTCGATCGGGTCAAGACAGTTGACCGCTTTGGCGAGGATCTTGGCGCAGGAAGTCTTACCTGTGCCGCGTGAGCCGATGAAAAGATAGGCGTGAGCCAGACGACCGGTGCGAATTTCATTTTGCAGGGCGGTGGTGACGGTCGGCTGACCGACCACTTCCGAAAACGTCTTCGGACGCCATTTGCGATAAAGAACCTGATACAAGGGAAGACCCCCTTTCGAAAAAATAATCGTGCGTTCCGGCATACGGGTGAACAGGCGACCCGCGGCACGCGAATGAGACCGCTTAATGCTGCTCGGTTCCCCGCCTGACATGGTTCACGGCGATCCGCCGCACGGGACCCATCCACCCGTATGCCGCAACACACGACTTACCAAATTATTATAACCGAAATCTTATAAGATTGCAAGTGTTTATTGCATAAAAAGCGGAGGTATATTTCTCAAACGGTCGGGGAATCCTATTCGCAACGAAAGGAGTGGAGAGTATGTGTCATAAATCGCACGTGTGCACGGGAATGCTGCTCGGTGTGGCGGTCGGTATGATCGGCGGCGCGCTGGCTTGCCATTGGTGTCATCAGAATAAACGGGTCATCCGCCGTCGCGTCAATATGACCGCCCGTAAAGTCGGCAACCTCATCGAAAACGTCAACGATATGCTGTAAAACAAAAAGACCGTGTCGGATGACACGGTCTTTTTCGTTTGCTTTTAGGCACGCTCTTCGATGAAGGTGACCAGATCGCCGACGGTGGCGATCTTCTCGATGTCCTCATCCTGCACTTCCATGTGGAACTCGTCCTCGATGGACATGATCAGATCGACAACGTCCATGGAATCGGCGCCGAGATCGTCGTGGATATTGGTCTCCTCCGTCAGGTCGGCGGCAGTATCACCGAACTGCTCGACCAAAATCGCTTTCACTTTCTCAAAAACCATTTGTTATACCATCCTTTCGAAGCTTCCGCCAAAATCCGTATAGACAGACGGCGAAATTTGTGATATAGTAAATGACAGTTAACCTGTACGAATAAATAGTATGCAGTTTTTCTCCGTTTGTCAAGCGGTTTTCGAAAATTTTTTAAAATTCCTTTTTTAGAGAAGAGTGAAACGATGGAAAAGAAAACGGTGCTGATCGTCGGTTTGGGTCTGATCGGCGGCAGTTTGGCGCTGGCGCTGAGCCGCCATCCGGCGTACACGGTGGTGGGTACAGACCGCTGTCTGGAAACGCTGGAGCAGGCGCTGGACGCCGGCGCGATCGCCCGTCCTGCCGATGCGCATAACTGGAGCGAGGCGGACGTGGTCGTCTTGTGCGTATCCCCCTCGGCGGCGGTTTCGCTGTTGTCCGAGCGCGTGGGGGATCTTCGCTCCGGCACGGTGGTGACTGACGTTTGCGGCGTCAAGCAGCCGCTCGTTTCCCGCTGTGAAGCGCTTTGCCGTCCGCACGGCGTCCATTTTGTCGGCGCTCATCCGATGGCCGGAAAGGAGCGCAGCGGCTTCGCTCACGCAGATGTCACTCTATTCCGTTCCTGCAGCTACATTTTGACGCCGACCGCCGACACCCCGCCTGCGGCGGTGGAAACGGTGAAGCGGCTGGCCGAGGCGGTCGGTGCCGCCCGTGTCACGGTCACCACCCCCGAAAAGCACGATCGGATGATCGCCTATACCAGTCAGATCCCCCACGTATTGGCCGGCGCCTACGTTTCTTCTCCGCAATGCGCCGAGCACGTCGGCTATGCGGCCGGCAGTTATCGGGACGTGTCCCGTGTCGCCACCATCGACGAATCGCTCTGGTCGGAACTGTTTCTGCTCAACCGCGAGGCGCTCGGCGCCGAGCTGGATGAACTGATCGCCAACCTGTCGGCTTACCGCGCCGCGCTGGCCGCCAACGACCGCGAGGAGCTGTCCTCCCGTATTCGTCGGGGCAGGGAAAGCAAGGAAATGTTCGGCTGACAGGAATATATAATAATGTATATATAAAGAGGAAAACCGATGAGAGAATCCTTTTTTCGCTCGACGGAGCGGTGCTACCGTGATCCGTTCGGACCGCTTTCCCTTGGCGAAAGCGTCACACTGCGTGTGCGGACGCCGCGCCATTGGGGCGTCAGCCGCGTCACGCTGCAGGTGAGCGGCGACGACATTTATGAACAGACCATCGATCTGCTGTGGAAGCAAATGGACGGCGACACCCACGAATGGTGGGAGTGTCGCTTTACCCCCGAAAAAGTCGGACTGTATTTCTACCACTTTATGATGCAGACGGCGGAAGGCCCCTGCCGCTTGTCACGCGGTCGCGGCGGCGATGCCGTTCCGACCGATAATCTGCAGTTGTTCGAGAACTGGCAGCTGACCGTCTACCATCCGCAATTCACCACCCCCGATTGGCTGGCCGGCGGCGTGATGTATCAGATCTTCCCCGATCGCTTCGCCAAAGCGGAAACGGCGCTGCCGCCGCTTCCTGCTGACCGGACGATGCACGCCGATTGGAACGAATCGCCGCATTGGCGTCCCGATGCCCTCGGCAAGATCCGCAACGACGATTTCTTCGGCGGCAATCTGGCAGGTATCACCGACAAGCTCGACTACCTCGTATCACTCGGGGTGACCTGCCTGTACCTCAACCCGATCTTCGAATCCCACTCCAACCATCGCTACGATACCGCCGACTACGAGCGGATCGACCCGTTGCTGGGGGATGAAACGGCGCTGCGCCGCTTGTGCGACCAAGCGAAAAAGCGCGGCATCCGCATTTTGCTGGACGGTGTGTTTTCTCACACCGGCTCGGACAGCCGTTATTTCAACAAAAACCGCCGCTACGCCGAAACGGGCGCGTATCAATCCCCGACCTCGCCGTATGCGAGCTGGTATCATTTCCGCCGCTGGCCGGAGGACTATGGCGGCTGGTGGGGATTTGATACCTTGCCGGAGGTCAACGAAACGGCTCCCTCCTATATGGACTATATCAACGGCGCCGACGGCATCGTGCGCCGCTGGCTGCGCGCCGGTGCGTCCGGCTGGCGTCTGGATGTGGCCGACGAGCTGCCCGACGAATTCCTCGACGCGCTGCGCCGTGCTGCCAAGGCGGAAAAGGCGGATGCGCTGGTGCTCGGTGAGGTGTGGGAGGATGCCAGCAACAAGTACAGCTACGGGCACCGCCGCCGCTATCTGCTCGGCGACCAGCTGGACAGCGTGATGAACTACCCGTTCCGTGACGCCATTCTGGATTTTCTGCGCGGCGGACATTCGGAGGATTTCCACGACCGCATTCTGCGCATTGCGGAAAATTATCCGCCGCAGGTGCTGCGTCTGCTGATGAACCACATCGGCACCCACGATACCGAACGTGCCCTCACCATGCTCGGAGGCGAACCGATCGGCGGTCGCGGCCGCGCCTGGCAGGCGGAGCAAAAGCTGACCCCTGCCGCCCGTGAACACGCCTTGCGCCTGCTGCGCCTGGCAGCGACGCTGCAATACTGCATCCCGGGCGTGCCCTGCGTGTACTACGGTGACGAGGCAGGCGCAGAGGGATACCGCGATCCGTTCAACCGCGGCACCTATCCGTGGGGACAGGAGGACACCTCGCTCATTGCGTACTATCAATCGCTCGGCAACCTGCGCCGCCATTCGTCGGCGTTGGTGGACGGCTTCTATTTGCCGTGGCGGATGCAGGCGTCACTCCTGATGTTTGAACGCCGCGCCGAGCGGGAACACCTGCTGTGCGCCGTCAACCGAGGCGATACCGCGTGCCGCGTGCCGCTGCCGTACAATTGGCACGGGGCAACCTGCGTACACGGCGAGGGGTACGTGGAGGGTCACGAACTGATCCTGCCGCCGCTGACCGCGGCGGTGCTGCTGCAACCCCAAGTCTGATGCTGTCAATTTGAACAAAAACGTCTGCCGTGTCAAGTGCTTTTTGACGAAACGGCAGATGATTTGTTTTTTGCAAAAAAAATGAAAAAAATCTCAAAAAAACGCTTGACAACTGGGTTTCGGTGTGGTATGATAGCAAAGCTGTCGAAAAACAGGGCAGCGTTGGGACCTTGAAAATTAAACAATGAAAGACAGGAATAAACACACTATACCCGTTAATTTACGT
>JAFOFS010000231.1 GCA_017387165.1 Clostridia bacterium | reverse complement strand
GGGGTGAACGGCCGCCGTGGGCTGGTCGGTAACCGCCGTTTGCTGGAAAATCACGGCGTGGACGTGCCGTCCCGCGATTACGAGCTGCGGTACTCCAAGGGTGACCGTCAGCTGGTGTATCTTTCCACGGCAGGTGAATTATCCGCTATGTTCGTGGTATCCTATATTCGCGGCGAGGAGATTGCCAAGGCGGTGCATCGCCTTGGTCGGTCGCACATCACCCTGCTGGTGCGTACCTGCGACCCGAACATCACCTCGGAGCTGATCTGTCGCACGCTGGGAGCGGACGACTACTACGTCGAAATGCTCGGCTCGACCGCCCGTCGTCGCTACGAACAGCTGGTCCGCGAGCAACCGTCCGACGAGCCGGCCTCCATTGCGTCCAACGGTCGTATCGAGGGACAAGCCGCCGCGCTGGTCGGCAGCCGCCGTCTGCATACCGCGTTGCGGATGCTGCAGATCGCGTCGATGATCGCCGGGGTGGCGCTGTTCACCTTTGCCGCGGTGATCAGCTTTACACAGCCTGCGGCGTTCCCGATTTTGACGGCGCTTGCCTATATGCTGCTGTCGGCGGTGGCGCATCTGATTTTGCCGCTGCTGCTTGGTGCTTGAGGAAACACGTATGATTGATTTTCGACCGATCACGATAGAGGACAAAGCCGCTTTCGAGCGGCTTTCCTTTACGGATAAACCCCGTGGCTGCGAGTTTACCTTTGCCAATCTCTTTTTGTGGGGGCGGCAGCGGATGGCGCAGCTGCACGGGCATATTTTGCTGTTTTCGCAGTTTGACCGCCGCACGGTGTATCCGTTTCCGGTCGGCAGCGGCGAGAAAAAGCCGGTGCTGGATGCGATTATTGCGGATGCGGCGGAACGCGGCATTCCCTGCCGTCTGACCGGCTTGACGGGGGAGGACATCGCGCTGCTGGAGGAACTGTACCCCCACGCCTTTTTGTTCCATTGCGACCGCGGCTCGTTTGATTACGTCTATGCGATCGACGATCTGGCCGATCTTGCCGGTCGAAAATACCAGCGTAAGCGTAACCATATCAACCGCTTTGCCGAGCGGTATCCCGAGGCGGTGACCGAGCCGCTGTCTGCAGACAACGTCGCGGCGGTACGGGCGATGCTGGATACCTGGTACGCCGTCCGCCAAGCGGAGGATGCGACCGCCGATTTTGCGATGGAAAAGGCGGCGTTATACAAGGCGCTGCAGTATGCGAAACCGTTGGGAATGGACGGCTTGGTGCTGAAAAACGGGGAGGAGATCCTCGCCTTCACGCTGGGCAGCCTTCTTTCCGAAACGGTATTTGACGTGCAATTTGAAAAGGCGCTTCCCGATGCGGACGGCGCGTATCCGACCATCAATCGTGCCATGGCACGGTGGGTGAGAGATCGCTATCCGTCGGTGCGTTTCCTCAATCGTGAGGAGGATATGGGGCTGGAGGGTCTTCGCAAGGCAAAAGAAAGCTACTACCCCCATCACCTGACCGAAAAATGCTGGGCACATCTTCGGGAGGACGGCTATGACTACTGAGCAACGCCGTCTGTGGAAGCAGGCATTCGGGGATACCGATGCGTTCTTGGATCTGTTTGAGCGTACGGCGTATGCGCCCGACCGCTGTCACACGCTGACCGTCGAGCATTGTCTGGCGGCGGCGCTGTATTGGTTGGATTGCGAAACGGCAGGGGAGAAAACGGCGTACATCTACGCCGTGGCGACCGACGAACGGTTTCGCGGACGCGGACTTTGCCGCCGTCTGATGACCGAAACGCACACGCGCCTGCAGGGGGAGGGGTATGCCTCCGCCGTCTTGGTGGCCGCTTCGCCGTCGCTGTCCGAAATGTACCGCAAGATGGGATACCTTCCGCTGCAGACGGTCGGGGAGCTGTTGCTATCACCTCGAACGGTTCCACTTATGATGTTCTGACCTTTACCTATCAAGATAATGCAAATTATCAGCGGCAGTTCATCACCGCAAAATAAGAAAGGAGCGCAACCATGAACAGAATCAAACAAAAGCTGCGCTCCCGGGTTGGTGCATCCATGATCCTGGCGATGGTCTTTATGT
>JAFOFS010000230.1 GCA_017387165.1 Clostridia bacterium | reverse complement strand
CTGCAGAGGGGCGCTCTCGGCGGCGCCGGCCGACACGATGATGGTGTACGGCATGGCGCCGTTGCGGGTCAGCTCGCTTGCCAGCTGCGCCACCGAGGTGCTCTTTTGGCCGATCGCCACATAGATGCAGATGACGCCGGTGTTTTTCTGATTGATGATGGTGTCGATCGCAATTTCGGTCTTGCCGGTCTGGCGGTCACCGATGATCAGCTCACGCTGACCGCGACCGATCGGGATCATACTGTCGATCGCCTTGATACCGGTCTGCAGCGGCACGCTGACGCTTTCGCGCTTGATGATGCCGGGTGCCTCCGATTCGACCGGACGGGTGCCGCTGTAGGTGACGGGGCCCTTGCCGTCGATCGGCTCGCCCAGCGCGTTGACCACGCGGCCGAGCAGCCCTTCGCCGACCGGCACCGAAAGCACCTTGCCGGTGCGGTTGACCGCCGTGCCCTCGCGGATGTTGTCGCGATCCGCGAGAATGGCGACCGAAACGGTTTCCTCCTCGAGGTTTTGCGCCACACCGAAGCTGCCGTCGTCAAATTCCAGCAGCTCGTTGGCCATACAATTTTTCAGACCGTAGACACGGGCGATGCCGTCACCGACCAGAATGACCTTGCCGGTCTCGGTCATATCGATCTTCGCCTTGTAATCGCGGATCTGTTGCTTGATGATGTTGCTGATCTCTTCGGGTCTGTTCATTCGCTCATCACTTCCTTCAATTCCCCTAAACGGCGGCGAACACTGCCGTCGATGGTGTGACCCTCCACCTCGATATGCACACCGCCGATAAGGGTGGGATCGAGGTGATAGATCGGGTCGATCTGCTTGCCGGTCAACCGACCGAGCTTGGCGCAAAGCGCCGCCTTCTGCTTGTCGTCCAACGCCACCGCCGAGGTGATCTCCGCAACGGCGCGGTTGTCGGCGGCTTTTGCCAGCCGCTCAAAATGGTCGATGCAGCCGAATACTGCCCGCGCCTTGCCGCCCTCGCACAGCAGCTTCAGAAAGGACACGACGTATTCGGGACAATGCCGACCGAACGCTTCCTCCAGCGCGGCGCACCGCTCGGAAAGCGGAATGGCAGGGGAGGCGAGAAATTCCACGTAATCGGGCTGCTCCAGCAGTGCCTCACGGACGAGGGTCAACCCCTCCCGAAAACGGTCGATCTGCTGCGTTTCCAAAGCGAGAGCAAACAACGCCTCGCCGTACTCGCGTTCAGTTTCCCTCATTGTCGTCACCTATGCTTTCGATGAACGCATCAATGAAGTGCTGATGATCGGCGGCGGAAACCTCGCGTTCCAGCACCTTTTCGGTGAGCAGCGAGGAGACCTCGACGATCTCCTTGCGGACCGCATCCTCCGCTTTCTTGCGCTCCAGCAGCGCCTCCGCTTCTGCCTGACGGACGATGCCGTCGGCCTTGGCGTTGGCGGCGGCCAGGATCTCCTGCTCGCGGCGCTCCGCGATGCCGACCGCCGAGCGGATGATGGAGTCCGACTCCTCCTTGGCGGCGGCCAGCTTTTGCTCGTAGGCAAGCTGATCCGCTTCGGCGCGTTCCTTGGCGGCGGCTGCGTCGTCGTAGTCGCTCTGAATGGCGCTTTCACGCGCCTTCAGCATCGCCTTGACCCGTTTGTATAAGAATTTTTTGACGATCAAAAACAGCAGCAGCAGGTTCAGCAGAGAAGCCAGCATCTGCCACAGATTGACCGAAATCACGTCTAACGTTTGCATAAGGTGACGCGAATAATCCGAACCTGTTTTTAAAAGGCGGATTTCCGCTCCTCCTTCGTTAAAATACTCGCGAATACATCCAGTATTCGCTGCGTTTTGTGCCTCGGATGAGCAAAAATCCGCTCTTTTAAAAATCT
>JAFOFS010000022.1 GCA_017387165.1 Clostridia bacterium | reverse complement strand
GGTGTTCTCGCCGAAGTGCGTAAGCGTGAGCACTATGAGAAGCCGTCGGTGAAGCGTAAGAAGAAGTCCGAGGCTGCTCGTAAGCGCAAGTTTAAGTAAGGCATTCAGACAAGAAAAGCGAGCGGAACTCTCCGCTCGCTTTTTTTCGTTTTCATCCTTTCCGGAGGTTTTGTATGTTTACTCCTACGCTGCTCGTCCCCCGCATCACCGATCTGGATCCCGCTGCGCTGTACGCGCAGGGCTATCGGGGATTGCTGCTGGACGTTGACAATACACTCACCACCCACCACAATCCCGTTATTCCGCAGGAGGTACGCGATTGGCTGGACGCCGCTACAGCGGCCGGCTTGACGCTCTGCATCCTGTCCAACTCCAAGAAATTCCGCATACAGCCGAAAGCGGAGGGGCTGGGGCTCCCCTTTGTCGCCCTCGCCTGCAAGCCGCTGCCGTTCGGTTTTTGGAAAGCGGTCCGGCGGCTGGGTTTCTCCCGTCGAGAGTGCCTGGCCATCGGCGACCAGAGCTTTACCGACGTGCTGGGCGCCCGTCTGGCCGGAATCGCGGTGGCGCAGACCGAGCCGATTGAGCCGGAAAGCGGATGGTCGTTCCGTCTGCGCCGGCGGCTGGAGGTCGGTATTCGCCGCCGCGCCAAGTTCAAATTAGAGAAAAAGGAGAAAAGCCTATGACCCGTTTCGGTCCTGCCGGAAACTGCGATGCGTTCGCGGCCGCCGGCTATAAATCCACCGCGCAGATGCCCGCCTTTCTCGCAGGCTACGGTCTTACCGCTTACGAGTACCAGTGCGGACGCGGCGTGCGCTTGAGCGACGCTACCGCCATCGCGCTGCGTACTGCCGCCCAGCAGCACGACATTCAGTTGTCGCTGCACGCGCCGTATTTCATCTCGCTGGCGTCGGACGATCCGCAAAAGCGGGACAACTCCATCAACTATATCCTCGAAAGCGCTGAAGCGGTCAGCCGCCTGGGCGGCGATCGCATCGTCGTCCATCCCGGCGGATTGGGCGGTCTGTCCCGTGAGGAAGCCACCGCCCTGGCCTGCGAAACGCTGACCCGTGCGCAGCGTGCGCTGGACGAAAGCGGTCTGTCGGCGGTGCGCATCTGCCCCGAAACGATGGGCAAGATCGGTCAGCTCGGCACGCTGGACGAGGTACTGCAAATGTGCCGCGTAGACGAACGGTTTTTGCCGACCGTCGATTTCGGACACCTCAACAGCCGTACCCACGGCGAAATGTCCACCATCGCGCAGTTTAACGCGTTGCTCGACCGCCTGGAAAATGAGCTGGGTACCGAGCGTGCGGCGCAGTTCCATTCGCATTTTTCCAAGATTGAGTACACCGCCGGCGGCGAGAAAAAACATCTCACCTTTGAGGACACCGTTTTCGGCCCCGAACCGGCACCGCTGATGCAGCTGATCGCCGATCGCGGCTGGTCGCCCACCTTCATTTGCGAGTCGGCAGGCACCCAAACCGCCGATGCCGCCGCCATGATGGCGTTGTGGCAAGCAGCAGGCGGAAAATAATTTTATAAATATTGCCGTTTCCCCTTGCAATAAGTGGGAAAATGCGGTAAAATATAGTATAACCCAATATAGGAGGATTTTTAACATGGTTACAGCAGGCGATTTCAGAAATGGTATGACCTTTGAGATGGACGGCAACGTCTATCAGATCGTGGAATTCCAGCACGTTAAGCCGGGTAAGGGCGCCGCTTTTGTCCGCACGAAGATCAAGAATGTCATTGCGGGTACGACGGTGGAGCGCACCTTCAACCCGAACGATAAGTTCCCGACCGCGTATATCGAGCGCAAGGATATGGAATACTCTTACAACGACGGCGATCTGTACTACTTTATGGATCCCGAGACCTACGATATGGTCCCGCTGAATGCGGACACGCTGGGCGACAACTTCCGCTTTGTGAAGGAAAATATGGTCTGCAAAGTGGCGTCCTTCAAGGGCACCGTCTTCGCGGTCGAGCCGCCGAACTTCGTGGAGCTGCAGGTCACCCAGACCGATCCGGGCTTTGCGGGCAACACCGCGACCAACGCGACCAAGCCTGCGACGCTGGAGACCGGCGCCGAGGTGCGCGTCCCGCTGTTCATCAACGAGGGCGAAATGATCCGCATTGATACCCGCACCGGCGAGTATATGGAGCGTGCGTAAGACTTTCCCAACCATTACGTTAAAAGGAGGAAAACGATTATGACGACGACCGAAAAAGTGGCCTACCTGAAGGGTCTGGCCGAAGGTATGGAGCTGAACAACGACACCAAAGAGGGTAAGATCCTGTCCGCCATCATTGACGTGCTCAACGATATGGCGCTGGATATGGAAGACCTCGGTGAGGAACTGACCGAGCTCGGCGAGCAGGTCGATGAGATCGACGAGGATCTCGCCGATGTCGAAGATCTGCTGTACGAGGACGAGGACGAAGACGAGGATTTCGACTTTGAGGACGACGATCTGTTTGAGGTCGCTTGCCCGCATTGCGATGCCGAGTTTGAGGTCAGCGAAGAAGAACTGCTCGCGGACGAGGGCATCGAGTGCCCGATGTGCGGCGAACTGCTCACCTTTGATATCGAAGAGTGCGACGGCGATTGCAGCTGCTGCGAAGAAGACTGCGATAACAAAGAATAATGTCACCAATCAAAAACGCCCGATGCGATCGCATCGGGCGTTTTTCTTATGCAATGTTGAGATCGTCCTCCCAGAGGTCGGACGCAAACGAGATGTAAGTCTTGCCGCGGGAAACCTTCGCCACCGAGCCGTCCATCTCATAGATGGTGAAACCCTCGGTGTCCAGCTCATACCGCACGTCGCGGGCGTAGCCGCCCGAAATGAGTTTGCCGTAGCCACCGGTGAAATCGTAGTTCATGGTGACGTTGTTCCACTCGTAGTACTGATAGCCGTACAACGCGATGACGTTGTTCACCCGAACGGGATTGCCATTTAAGGCGGTGTGCTGCTCGGTGGAGGACGCATCACCGATGTACTTGGTGTACAGACCCGTTTCGGCGTCGTATACGAAGGTGGAATGCAGACCGTAGGACAAGCGGATCTCCGCCACGTTGGCGGCCTCGCCACCGAATACGGTGCCGAACGTAAACGGCATATCACGGATCGGAGCGGTGTCGTAGTCCAGCTGCTCCAGCGGCTTTTTCAAGCCGTCCTTGTTGGTGGTATAGGTGTACTCCACCGCGCCGCGAAGTTCATACAGATCATCGTCGTACCAGAAGCAATCCTCGTAGTAGTTGCCGGCATTGAGGTTGTCGATATCGCTGGTCGCGATGAGATTGAGCGCCGGCTCGGAGCCGCCTGCGTGGACGTAGACCAGACCCATCGCCTGCGCCACCTGCACCATCGGGGAACGGGCGCTGCGGATGGGATTGACGTTCGGGACCTTGTCGGCAGAGCCGAAAATGCTGATGAAGCGCGTGGTACCTGCCTGATACTCGATTTCGATGAGCATATCCGCCTCATCGATGCCGCCCTGCGGACGGGCGCGGAGGTCGTTGGCTAGCATAATGCCGATCGGACGGGTCGGTGCGCCCTCGGGAATATCCTCCAGACCGGTCACGACGTTATACTGCATTTTGACGGTCGGCGCATTTCCCCCACCCTCGCCGTTCGGAAGCTCCGGCGTATTTCCGCCGGCGTTGTCGCCGGCATCGGGGACGGGCGAGCCGTTGCTGCCGGTCACATTGCAACCGAACAGGCACAGCATCATCGCCAGACACAACAAGAGGGATACGAGTCGTTTCATACACAACACCCTTTCGCAGAACTATAGCATAATTATACAACTTATGTCGGAAAAATGCAAGTCACGCTTGCGGAATCCTTAAAATAAAAACACCACTCGTCGGAGTGGTGTTTTTTGCTTGATAGTCAGCCGCCGAGGTACGCTTTTTTGACCTCGTCGCTGGCGGCGAGCTCGGCGCCGGTGCCGGACAGCACGATGCTGCCGGTTTCCAGCACGTAAGCGCGGTCGGAGATCGCAAGGGATTTACCCGCGTTCTGCTCCACCAGCAGGATGGTGGTGCCGTTGTCGTTGAGGCGGCGGATGATCTCGAAGATCTCCGACACCAGCAGGGGCGAGAGGCCCATGCTAGGCTCGTCCAGGAGCATGAGC